>CAWVYD010000224.1:0-2926 GCA_963934185.1 uncultured Legionellaceae bacterium
ACCCTAAGCCCAGAAATAAAAATACAAGAAGGTAAGCGCATAGGTTTTATTGGCGTTAAGGTAAAACAACAATTGATAGAGAAAGACTGGTTACGTAATCAGCAATATTCTGTTGTAACGTCATTACGAATGGCGCTTATTCAAACTAAGCAGCTAACGCTGATGTCTTTTCAAATGATGTGGAAATTAGTCAGTGGTCAAATGTCTGCACGAAGTCTTGGCGGCCCATTAGGCATCGCGCAAGGCGCAGGGCAATCCGCAAGCATTGGCTTTTCGTATTACTTATCATTTTTAGCATTAATCAGCGTAAGCTTAGGTGTGATTAACTTAATGCCGGTACCAATGCTTGATGGCGGGCATTTGCTATTTTATGGGATTGAGTTCATTATAGGTCGCCCAATAAGTCGTCAAGCTCGAGAAAAAGGCTTAGCGGCTGGTTTGGTTTTATTATTGGGATTAACAGCACTAGCAATGTTTAATGATCTAACACGCTTGTTGTCTTAGAACGCAGGCTGTGGATGGGTCTTAACTTCATTTCCAATATAATTTTATTAAAAATAATAAGAATTAAAACAATGATCTTAGATGTAAAAAAAATAACGTTAACAACGGCAGCCTTATGTGTGTTAAGCACATCCGCATTGGCTTTAGATGAATTTAAAATTCAAAAAATTCAATACCAAGGTTTAAAGCGGATACGCGCAAGCACGGTAGATAATTACCTTGAAATTCAGCCAGGCCAAACCTTAACGGGGCAACGAAGCTCTAAGGCAATTAAAGCCCTGTATAAAACAGGTTTTTTTCAAGCGGTTGAATTAGATCAACGTGGCAATACGTTAATTGTGCGAGTGGTAGAGCGAGGCACAATAGGCAGTGTGACGTTTAAAGGTAATAAAGACCTTACATCGGAACAACTGAGAGCGGTTTTAAAACAGCTGGGTATTACCAAAGGTAACGTTTACCAACGCTCAGCCATTGATCGTTTTAAACAATCGCTATTACAAGAATACAATGCACGCGGTAAATACAATGCACAGATTACAACGCGAGCAGTGCCTTTGACGCAAAATCGAATTGCATTATCGATTAATGTCTCAGAAGGGCGAGTCGCTCGTATTAAACAAATTAAATTTATTGGCAATCACACATACTCCAGCAGCACGTTAAGATCGTTAATGCAATTGTCCGAGCGTGGTTTCTTTACTTACTTCACTAAAAAAGATCAATACAATAAAGTACTATTAGATCAGTCATTGCAGGCCATTAAAGATGACTACATGAACAATGGTTATTTAAAGTTTAGTATTGAATCATCGCAAGTATTGCTAGCAGCGAACCGCAAAAGTGTTTACATAAACATTAAGATAAAAGAAGGGCCTCAGTACCATTTTTCAGGCTTTGCTATTGCAGGCAATACCATCATTAGCAAAACAACGCTTAATGAATTGGTTAGCGTTAAGAGTGACGATATCTTTTCTCGCATGAAAGTAACGGATTCGATTAAGGCCATTGGTGAAGCGCTTGGTAATCGTGGTTATGGTTTCCCCTCAATCAATGCTGAGCCAGTCATTGATGAAGTTAAGCGACGTATTTTCGTTACGTTTAGAGTACTGCCTGGGCGCCATGTGTATGTGCGACGAATTAATTTTAGTGGCAATACCAATACAGGTGATTACGTATTACGAGAAGTGGTTAAACAAAACGAAGGTACCTTGTTGGTTTTGAGTAAGGTTAAAGAATCTGAGCGTCAGCTTAGAAACTTGGGGTTTTTAAAGCAGGTTAATGTTAAAACAACGCCTGTTCCTAATACGAACAATCAAGTTGATTTAGATTTCTCTGTCGAGGAAGCGCCTTCTTCTGAAGCGTCTGTTTCAGTTGGTTATGGCACGAATGGACCAGAATTCAATGCGTCTTTTAATCAGAAAAACTTTATGGGCACTGGCCGTACGACAGGGTTTAATTTCAATACCAGTTACTGGGGGCGAAGTTATGGTATTAATTATTACGACCCTTACTACACGGTATCAGGCATTGGACGAGGCTTTGATATTTTTTATCAAACGGTCGATCCTAAAAAATTAGATGTCTCTGCGTATACCAGCGATAAATATGGATTTAATGTTAATCATAATTTTTTATTAGGCGATACGGCAAGTGTGCAGTTTGGTTTTGGTTTAGAGCATTTAAAATTAAGCTCTTTAGGGAGCAAGCCAGCAGCACAATTACAAGCGTTTGCAGATACGTATGGTCGGCGCTTTGAGCAACTTAAACTGACGGCTGGTTGGACGAATAATACTTACGATCGTCAACCTTTTCCACATTCAGGTGTGAACCAGCAAGCCAGCGTTTTATTTGCTTTACCTGTGTCGTCTGGCTCGCTTAAATATTATAAAGCCATGTATCAAGCGCATGCTTATTTACCAATACATACAACAGGTTTTTTATTAACAGGTTCGTTTAATGTTGCTTACGGTAATATGTTTAATAAAAAAGGCTTACCTTTTTATGAAAACTATTTTGCTGGTGGTATTGCACAGCCGGGACAAGTGAGAGGTTATGAAAGCTACTCTCTTGGGCCAATGGATTCTAATAACAACAATTTAGGTGGTAACTTTTTATTAAATGGATCGCTTGGTGTGATATTGCCTCATCCTTTTAGTCAAGAATCAGTAAGAACCACTTTGTTTGTTGATGGTGGTAATGTTTATGCTAAAGGCGTAAGTGGTGCACTAAAAGGCAGCGCTTCAGGGAATTTACGTTATTCTGCAGGGGTTGCGCTTGATTGGCGTTCACCCTTTGGGCCATTATCGTTTAGTTTGGCAAAACCGATTAAAAAACAAGCTGGCGATCAGTCTAACATGTTTCAATTTACGGTTATGTCAGGCTTTTAATCGAAGTTTAACTTTTTTGGGAAGCTTGGATATTT
>CAWVYD010000225.1:0-2898 GCA_963934185.1 uncultured Legionellaceae bacterium
TTCGTGGGTTTGCCCAACTTAATTTAAGTTTGCCCACTAAAGAAACAGAAGCCAAGCATAAATCAAGTTACATTAAAATAATTAAATCGCAGGGTGTTGCACTTCACTTGTGAAAAGACGGTTGTTAAAATTTATCATAAATAAACACCTTAAAAAATACACCAAAAATGGCGCAGATAGACAACAATATAAACTGCATAAAAATACAAAATTTTCATTTTAATATGATATTATTCTGCTTTGTTTTGGTTATAACTAGGTACTCTTAAAATGTTTGTTGAAATCATCAGCGCGCTGAGTTTAATCTGCTGCGCTTACCTTTGCTTGCAATCACTTCGCAATAAAGACAAAGGATCACACCAAATTGAAAATTTACTTCAATCACTTAATGACACAAAAAAACAAGTCATTGAAACGAACCAATCACTTACGGCCCTATTGCATCAACAAGAAAAAAACTTAATAAATCTCACTAATGATGGCCAACAAAAAAATCTAAAACAAATTCATGATGCTTTAAAGCAAGAAATGAATGACATTCGAGAACAATTGAATCACAGTTTTAAATATCATGCCGACAGCTTAAATACCCATATTGGTAAATTAAATGAAGATGTTAGAAGTAATTTGAAAAACATATCTACGGAAGTAAACAAACAGTTAGATGTTGGCTTTGAAAAAACCACGCTAACGTTTACTAACGTCGTAAAACGTTTAACCATCATCGATGAAGCGCAAAAGAAAATTAATGAACTCTCTAGCCACGTAATTGACTTACAAAGCATCTTCCAAGATAAACGTGCTCGCGGCGCTTTTGGCGAAGTTCAATTGGAAAATTTAATAAAAGACGTCATCCCCAAACAGCATTACGCCATTCAACACACTTTAAGCAACCAAAAGCGCGCCGACTGTATTTTATTTTTGCCAGAACCAACGGGAAACATTGTTATTGATGCTAAATTTCCTCTTGAAAATTACCAACGCATGTACAGCAATGACTCGTTAACAGAGAAGAAAAAACACCAAAGCCAATTTAAGCAGGACATTAAAAAACACATTCAAGACATTGCTAGCCGTTACATTATTAAAGGCGAAACGTCTGAAGGCGCTATTATGTTCATTCCTGCCGAAGCCATTTTTGCTGAAATTCACAGCAATCATCCAGACTTAGTAATGTTATCTCACCAACAACACGTTTGGCTCGCTTCACCAAGCACGCTTATGGCTATTTTAACGACAGCAAGCGCTGTACTCAAAGACGATGCTACCAAAAAGCAAGTACACGTAGTACAAGAGCACCTAAATTTACTCGCCAAAGATTTTTCTCGTTTTGAAAAACGCATGCAAAATTTATCACGTCACATTAATCAAGCTAACCAAGACGTTACAGAAATTCATACATCCACAAAAAAAATAACGCATCGTTTTTCTAAAATAGAACAGCTCGACATAAAAACGTCCGAAGCGGCTAAAGCAGATGCATTAACAAAAGAAACAGAGGAAACTAATTAATGATGTCTAAAAAAATTATCGTTGTTATTCCTGCGCGCTACGGTTCAAGCCGCTTTCCCGGCAAACCCTTAGCGACTTTAGCAGGAAAATCCATGCTTAAGCGTGTTCATGACATTGCCCTAAAAGCCATTGAAGGTAATAACTACGCACAAGTTATAGTCAGTACTGAAGATAAACGCATTAAGGAGCACGCGGAAGCATTTGGTGCCAATGTAATTATGACATCAGATGACTGCGAAACGGGATCTGATCGAGCCCTTAATGCCTGCACCCAGTTAAATGACATACCAGACATCGTCATCAATTTTCAAGGCGATGCCCCCTTAACGCCGCCCAGCTTTTTACAAGCCATCATTCAGACGTTAATGAATAATACTGATATTGATGTTGCTACGCCCATTATTCAAATGGACTGGCAATCGCTGGATACACTAAGAGCGCGAAAATTAATTAATCCATTTAGTGGTACTACTGCTATCACTGATAAACATAACAATGCGTTATGGTTTTCAAAAAACATTATTCCAGCCATGCGCAATGAAGCCAAACTTCGTCAAACGCATAAAATGTCTCCTGTCTATAAACATGTAGGGCTTTATGGTTATCAATTCAAAGCACTGCAAAAATTTGTTCGCTTACCCATTGGCCATTACGAAGCATTAGAAGGGTTAGAACAATTACGCATGATTGAAAGTGGAATGACAATAAAGACTGTCAACGTGTCCTACGCAGACTTTCCCTCCATGTCTGGCGTGGATACAAAAGAAGACTTAGCCTTTGCTAATACGCTTATTGAAAAACATGGCGATCCCATGGATTTATGGAACAAACAATAACATGTTAACCCTAATCATTATTAGACACGGCAACACCTTCGATAAAGGCGATACCCTACTTAGAGTGGGTTCACAAACAGATCTTAATTTATCAAGCAGTGGGATCAGGCAATGCGAAGCGTTAGGAAATCAATTAAAAAAACGCTATCCAACCATTCACCAAGCTTTTTGCTCCGAGCTTAAACGTACAAAGCAATCTGCAGAGCACATTTTAAACCACTACCCTAAACCGTCATGTAAGCTAATGCCTTTAAAAGAACTTAATGAAGTAGATTACGGCATTGATGATGGTAAACCCGAAACCGAGGTGATAGTACGCCTTGGCAAAGCCGCATTGCTAGACTGGGATGAAAATGCCACGTTACCTAATGGCTGGAGCTTTGATGTCAATGAATGCAAACGCTCTCTAAAAGCATTAACAAACACATTCATTAAAAAAAACGATAATCAAACGTTACTTCTGGTTACCAGTAATGGCATTGCCCGTTTTTTTCCAAGCCTTTTAACTGATCCCATCAGCATTAAAAATGCAACGCCGCTAAAAATGCCT
>CAWVYD010000226.1:0-2885 GCA_963934185.1 uncultured Legionellaceae bacterium
GAGATAAGTATCTTAAATTAGCGAGATCGCTGTCTTGACTAATGGGTCCACTTTAGAGCGAAGTTTTAAAAAAAAATGATTATTACATTTTCATTAAGCCTAAGGTGTGTTTAATGAATAAAATATCCGTATAAAAGACAACGAGGCAAAGGGCTGTAATATTTAAAATAATAATGATGGATATATGTGTTTTTACAACGAAGTCTTTTGTTATGTTTGTTGTTTGTCTGAGCGTGTTAATTATCACTGGAATGCCAATGGTTGGTAGGCAATAGTAGACAAATATCATTAATGCATTGTGATTATCTCTCGGAAGGAAGTCGTTCGTTAACGGCATAAGCAATAAAAACATCGATGTAAGCAACGCGCTTTGTTGTTTTGTGTTGTAGGTATTAAAGCGTTTAATCAGATAGATGACTGGCATAAATAATAAAATAAAATAATATTGCCAAGCAAAAGGGCTAAGTAAGAGCATAAAGCATATCGTTAAAAAAAATTGTTGCTTGGTATTGATTTTATTCAAAAATAAAATCTTTAAATAAACGGCTAGGCCTAAAGCACATAAAGTCAATGACAGTAATGTTAGGTAATGTGCGTCGCTAAGGCCAGAGCTTCGAGTTAAGAATAATTTAAAGGGAATGGAATAGAGTGATAAATTCCATGAGTGTGAATACCAAGTGATATTACTCAGCCTTGTTAAATACATTGAGTAAATGTCTGGCCCATAGAGTAAAGCAGGTATTAATAGGCAAAGGCTGATTGACGTACAAAACATTAAGCAAAGTCTGTAGTGGCGAAGTCGTATTAAATAAAAAAACAACAATGCGGGGAAAAATTTTAAGGCGGTTAATAAGCCCCATGTGCATGCACAGAAGAAAAATTTCTTTTTTTCTAACAAATAAAACCCACCCATTATTAAGAAAAAAATAAAGGCGGTTACTTGGCCAATAATAAAATTAGTCAGCACTGGGAAGCTGCAAACAAACAGTAAGCTATACCAGTGTTTATAGGTTAACTCCTTAGCAAATAACTCAAGCGCCCACCTGATACTGAAAAATAAACATAGAGCCATTATTAAAGAAAGGCATAAAAAAGCCTGGTGACTTGATAAATGACTTAAGGGACTAAATAAAAGCAGGAAGATAGGTGGGTTTAGGTTAAGGACTTGATAGGGGTTTTTTCCTTGAAGTAGTGCTTGGCTGGATTGATAAAACGCATCAAAATCTGAATGCATGTTTGGGTTTTGGACGTCAAGATAGGACAAAGAAAAATAAAATAATAGACAAAGCATGAGCAGAGAACATTGCCACATAAAAGGTACTTGCTTTGGCGTAACAATGCGTATTTCTCTACTCATGACTCTTCATATTTGTTATGTGCTAATTTAACGTATTGTCTCATGTTGTGTACTTTAACCAAATAGGCAAAACTTTTTTAAAGTAAGTGGCAAATTTCCATAGGCCAACTTTTGTTTCAGTAATACCAAAATGATTTATTTGTTGTTCCGGAAAAGCAATGCCTAAGCCAAACAGTCCTGGCGCAATGATCCCTGTTTGTGGTTGGTAGTCTTTGGTGGAAATGCCTAAAAGGTTGATTGAATCATTGGCTTTAAACCCCGTTGCCGAAATTACTTTAGTGCATTGTGGTAAGTACTGGCTTATGTTTTCTTGGTTACTGATGCAGCGCATTAAATTAGCCGGGTGTTGTCCGTTAATGTTTTCTCGCGCCCAAGTGGCTGCATTGCCTTTTAATCCCGTATTATCAAATAAAGTCCAGTCGCCCATGTTTAAGGCAAATTGGCAGGGGCTTAAATAAAAATTAATGATTTGTTTGGCGTTTAAATCAACCAAGTTTTTTAAAATAAGAATGGCGGAATGAGAGGAGCCAAAGACAGCAATGGCATCTTTAGCTGTAATGGCCTTGGCCAATTTGCTGGGGCTTAATGCAACGTCTAGAGGCAGTCTAATAGAGGAACCTGGCAATGTCAGTTCGGTGGGTGTGGCGCCATTGGCTAAAATGACATTGTCGGATTTAAAATGGCCATTTTTTGTTTCAATATGCCATTGTCTGTCATGCAGATGTAATTGCGTTACTGTCTCAGTTATGGCATTAACTTTCGGCGTTAGTAAATCGCTGCAGCGCTGAAGTGGTTTTACCATATGGCCTAATAGACAGGTATCCTTTTCATTAAAGCCCATAAGTTCACAGGTTAAGGCATTAAAGTCGATGCATTGCATTTCTTTTAGGTAATCAATGAATAGCTTGACGATGGTATTGCTGGGAACTTCGGACCACTTGGCACCTAGGTCGCCTACTTGGAAGTTAGGATCTATCCAGTGAATGTCTTTAGGTTCAATGCCAGAATCGATTAATTTGGCAACGGCTAATATACCGCAAGGGCCAGCGCCAATCACGCTCCATTGTCGATTCTTCATTGTTAATCTACCTATGCTTTTTTTATGTTAGAAAATGATGATACCCTAAAATTATTCATTTGGCGCCACCCTAGGAGTTCTGTTGAAACTGCATCAATACCTTTGGTTATTACTTGATACGTATCAACCGTTACTGTCTGTAAAAACAGAAAAGTGTTTAGCACTAACGTTTGATGATGGGCCCGATCCTAAACACACGCCTTTATTATTAGACTTACTCTCTAAGCTTGATGCGAAAGCAACGTTCTTTTTAGTGGGGCAGCAAGCCGAAAAATATCCGGGAATGACTAAGGAAATTATTGCGCAAGGCCATGAGGTGGCTAATCA
The DNA here is from genome assembly GCA_963934185.1 of uncultured Legionellaceae bacterium. GTDB lineage: Bacteria > Pseudomonadota > Gammaproteobacteria > Legionellales > Legionellaceae > CAWVYD01. Next base: position 2,763 of record CAWVYD010000226.1, read on the forward strand.
TAGTTGGTCTCACTCACTTGCTTTGCTTCAAAGTAAAAAACGTATGTGCTATGAAATAGAAAAAACGCAGTCGGTGCTTGAAGACATAACAGGCGTATTGCCACGTTGGTTTCGTCCACCGTT
>CAWVYD010000227.1:0-2881 GCA_963934185.1 uncultured Legionellaceae bacterium
ATTCTTGCGCTTTTAAATGATTTTTTAAGCAAATATAACTAAAGCCAATCATCTCATTCACTCCAAAACGAATTGTCAACACGCCCTAATGCTTTATGTCTTCGTTATATTTTAGACATAAGGCGTTTGGCTATCTTTCGCGCAGGCATAAATTGCGTTTTTCAATGTTAACGGGTTTTAACAAGGTAATTTGTTTCGATAGCTTAATGCCTCTTTTAAATGCGGGGCTTCAATGAGATCGGTTTGCTCCATGTCGGCAATGGTGCGAGCGACTTTTATGACTCTAAAATAACTTCGTGCTGATAAGCCCAGTTGATCGATGGCAAGGCTGGCGATGTCTGATGCTTCTTTATTCATATGGCAGTGTCGCTCCAGTTCTTGGCTGTTTAATCGGCCGTTTAGTTTTCCTTGCCGCTCCTTTTGCTTAGTTTGCGTAGCGTTAACGCGCGCTTTTACCGCATCACTGTTGTCACCGTCGCTTGGCCCTTGCAAATCTTTTATGGGGATGGGCGCAACGTCAATGAATAAATCAATTCTATCCATTAATGGCCCGGATAATTTCGATTGGTAGGATTTAATTTGACGCGCGTCACACACGCAGTTGTTACGAGGGTTGTTTAAATTACCGCAAGGGCAGGGGTTCATAGCGGTAATTAATTGAAACTGACAGGGAAACGTGCTGCAGCTTGCAGCGCGGGCAATGGTGATTTGGCCCGATTCTAAGGGTTCTCGTAAGCTTTCAATCGCCTTTTTCTTAAACTCTGGAAATTCATCCAAAAACAAAACGCCTTCATGCGCTAGGGAAATTTCGCCAGGTTTAATGGGCGTGCCGCCACCAACCAAAGCCAAATCAGAACAGGTATGATGCGGGCTTTGAAAAGGGGGCAACTGATCGTTAATACTGCGACTCGATTTTTCTGGGCACAGTGAATGTATCAGTAGGCTTTCAATGGTTTGTTGTTTAGAAAGCTTAGGTAAAATCGTAATAAACCGTTGAGCCAACATGGTTTTTCCGCTGCCTGGCGGGCCAAACAATAAGCAGTGATGCCCGCCGGCAGCGGCGATTTCAAGCGCACGTTTGGCAATTTGTTGGCCTTTGATGTCGGTCCAGTTAAGTGGGTGGGGAGCTGTTGGAAGAGGCGGGGGGGCTTGAACGTGCGGCAGTTGTATTTTTTTTGCTAAAAAATTACAAACGTCCAGTAAATGTTTGGCATGCACCGTATTACGTGGCTCAGCAATGGCTGCTTCACTTTCATTACCGCTGGGAATGATTAAGGTACGGCCATCTTTTTCAGCGTGGAGCACGCTAGGTAATACGAAGGGTAAGGCTCTTAGTTCGCCGGTTAATGCCAGCTCGCCTAAAATTTCAATGGAATCTAAATCAGAGCATTCTAATTGGTTAGAAGCGATTAAAATGCTAATGGCGATGGGTAAATCAAAGCCACAGCCAGATTTAGGCAGTGATGCCGGTGATAGGTTGACGGTAATACGTCTATTAGGGAATTCAAAATTAGCATTAATGATGGCAGAGCGAACCCGCTCTTTACTTTCTTTAACCGCCGTTTCTGGTAAGCCGACCATTGAAAAAGCAGGCAGGCCATTAGAGATATGGGTTTCAATCAATACATTTTCCGCAGAAATACCGAGCGTACTTCGCGTGTTTATAATTGCGAGATTCATGGTTGGACGTCCTTGTTTAAACTCAACACCAGTCTAAAGCAGCCGTCACAATTTTTCAACGTCATCTATAACGCTTGCCTACATTATCTATAATTTCGAGAGGAAAACGTTGGGTAAGCAAATAAAAATTTGAGTTTATAAATCATAGTTATACTGCGCAATTTATCACCGAGCACAGTATAGAAAGGGTTTTCAATCTTTACCGGGTTTTAAAGGTCACAAAAAAGTTATCCTTTTTTTCGTTAAAAGGCCGCTTTATTTTATTCACAGCCTTAACACATTCAATAAACATGAAGCGTAGTCTTAAAGGCAGGCGTTACCCACAATTTCTGGGGGTAAGCGTGGGGATAAGCTAAGGATAGTCTGCGCGAAACGTCTGTGGGCCATGCCCAGAAAGGGCGCTTCGTATCGTTCGAGTTTTAATCAATACTAAGAACGTTAGTCTTTTTCTCGTTAAAAGGAAGCATTATTATATTCACAGCCTTAACACATTCAATAAACATCTATCGTTATATCAACGCCAGGTGTTACCCACAATTTCCGGGGGTAAGCGTGGGGATAAGATAAGGATAGTCTGCGCGAAACGTCTGTGGGCCATGCCCAGAAAGGGCGCTTCGTATCGGTCGAGTTTTAATCAATACTAAGAACGTTAGCCTTTATCTTGTTAAAAGGGCGCTTTATTATATTCACAGCCTTAACACATTCAATAAACATCTATCGTTATACCAACGCCAGGTGTTACCCACAATTTCCGGGGGTAAGCGTGGGGATAAGCTAAGGATAGTCTGCGCGAAACGTCTGTGGGCCATGCCCAGTAAAGGCGCTTTGTATCGGTCGAGTTTTAACCAATGTTAAAAAAGTTAGGCTTTAGCTGGTGAAAACCTGCCTTTCCAAGACGTTTGGCTATAGGTGAGGCGGCTAATTGTTCAAGCTCCTCTTCAGAACTTGTGTGCGTTGTCTCATCAAAGGAGTAAGGACCATTGTTTGGCTGTGGTATTAAAAGCGTGTCGCGAGATGTGGGTTAAAATAATTGATTATGCTTGCTGATACTCCATCAACCAAATTCATAATTGGACTTTGGATAAACCGGTATAAAAAACGAGCAAAACAGATGGCTTTAAATCCTAAGACAATAGCCCAATGAAAGGTGAATTAGGCGTTTTCTTCATGGCTCGCTGACTATTCGTTCGGCTGCGCTTTA
>CAWVYD010000228.1:0-2817 GCA_963934185.1 uncultured Legionellaceae bacterium
TTTAAAAGAAAAATCACTCGAAGAACACGATTTTAAAAATTATATTTTAGAGGATTACACGTTTCTAAAGCGCCCCGTTCTTGTTTTAAATGACCAACTATTTATTGGCAATAGCTCTAAGGTGATTAACTCCGCAAAAACGGCTCTATTGAATGAAAAAAAATAGATCTGCACTCTTTGCACTTTTATTGGTGCAGCTATTCTATGGTGTTACCTATACGTTTGCTAATGATGTGATTGATGGTGGATACATGCAGCCTTACGGGTTTATTTTATTTAGAGTGGCTTTAGCAGCGGTTCTTTTTTGGGTGTTTAGTCTTTGGACGCCAAAAGAAAAAATTGATCGTGAAGATTATCCAAAATTTATGATTACTGCATTTTTTGGAGTGGCTCTTAACATGCTTGCTTTTTTTAAAGGACTTCAATTCACAACACCAATTAACGGGTCTGTTATTATGGTAACTACCCCTATAATTGTATTAATTTTATCCGCAATCCTTTTAAGAGAAAAAATAACCAAGGTTAAGGTTTTGGGGATATTAGCAGGGCTTTCTGGTGCTTTGATTTTAAGTGTGTATAACCAATCGACACGTGTCGGTGACAACGTGTTATTAGGAAATTTATTAGTCCTTGTGAATGCGATATCTTACGGCTATTATTTGATTTTGGTAAAGAAGCTAACCAATAAATACCACCCATATACCTTCATTAAATGGTTGTTTTTATTTGGAACCATTTTTGTGCTTCCGTTTGGGTACAAAGAACTCGTAGCAGTCAACTGGAGTAGTTTCACACCCTACATTTGGTTTTCAGCCCTCTTTGTTGTGGTCTGTGCTACATTTGCGACGTATTTATTGAATCCCATCGCATTGCGAAAACTAAGCGCCACAACGGTGAGTACATTTGTGTATGTACAGCCTATTATTGCCGGTGTTTTTGCGATTATGATGGGCAGCGATCGCTTAAGCACCATTAAAGTGCTTGCCGCTGGTTTAATATTTTTAGGTGTATATTTGGTGTCCAAGAACCCCCACCAACACGCATCAAAATGAGTTCTTTTATCACTACTTTATACCCCTCAGTTGATCTTATCGACACTGTTGTTTTTGAAGATATTAATGCTGAAAAAAACGTCTATTTTTCAAAACCATTCCTGAATGCTTTTGAAGTTTCAAACCCTCAAATTGAATTCAAATATATTGCGGTATCTGATGCCAATAAAAACACCGTTGCTCTTGCGATTGTACAGGTCATTAGCCTGAGCGTAGAAGGCATGTTGAAAAACATAAAAGTGACGCCATTGGTCCGGAAATTTTTAGGCTTATTCTTTTGTAACGAACACATTAAAATCATGTTTTGTGGCAATGTGTTTTTGAGTGGCGAGCATGGTATTTGCACGTCCAAAAGTATTTCTACAGAAGTCATTATGACAGAAATTGGGACTGCTCTAGATGCTGTCGCCGCAAACTCTAAACCATTACATGCCATTTTTATTAAAGATTTTAAGGCCGAATCGCTCAAAAACACCCGCCAGTTTTTAAATTTTGGTTACAGTGAGATCAAAGTGGAGCCTAATATGATCATTCAACTAAAGCCAGAATGGAAAAATTTTGAGGATTATAAAAACGTTTTAAAATCAAAATATCGAGTCAAAGCAAACAAGGCCGATACTAAAAGTAACTCTTTAGAAACGCGCTTGTTTAATGCACAGGATTTGGTCACTTATAAAGATGAATTACAAGCCTTATATCAAAACACTATTGCCAATGCGAGTTTTAATGCGCAAGTTTTAAACCTAAATACTTACAGTCATCTAGGGTCGACCTTGAAAGAAGATTTTATAGTAAAAGCGTATTTTTTAGACGATAAGCTCGTTGGGTTTTTAACGGCACTTGTGAATAAAAACCATCTTGATGCCCATTTCATTGGATTGGATTATGCATTGAATAAGTCCCATGCCATTTACACCCGTGTTTTAAATGATTATGTAAGACTCGGCATCGAAAAGCGAGTGACCTCCATCAATTTGGGCCGCACAGCTTCCGAAATAAAAACCACGATAGGCGCCAAACCTTTGGAGCTAAGTTGTTATATAAAACACAAAAACCCCTTCATAAATTCTTTGATAACGCCGTTTTTTAGACGCATAAAAATTAAGGACTTCAAGCAACATTCGCCTTTTAAATAACAAAAAAGGCCGAAGCCTTTTTTGTTCTAATTTTTTAATTCAAACAGGCCATCCGTTTAGAATTCCACCCATAAGGGCCAAAGATAGGACCCAATAAAATACATTGATAAAAATGTATTTAGCAGATTTCATTTCAAATAAACTAGTGGTTGCCATCGTCGGGAGTACCACAAAAATGGCTAAAAAGGCACCGGTGAACAAAGCCGTGTCTAAAGGTCATAAAAGCGTCTGTGCCATGACGCATATCGTCCGGACCACCAACCAAAACATTGATGTACAAATAAAAAGACAAAACAACCGACACGATCAAAGCAATAATGTAGGCTTTTAAAGGGGATGATTGTTTAATTTTTTCTTCGGTAATTCCTGTTGCTTTCATCCAAGCAGTTCCAAATACTTTTGGGTGATACCAAATAGCGCCAACAATTAAAGGGACAAAGGCTGACACAATAATGGCCAACCAATTCATTGAAAAATTTTCCATAATATAATAAGGGTTTTAAGTTAAGTTGTAACAATATACCGTTTTTTATTGGTTTCACATGTTTCGATGTATTAAAGGATGAACTTCTACTTGGGTATCCTTATTGGTTTTCAGTATCTTTGGAAAAAGTTTTTAATTCCAACGA
>CAWVYD010000229.1:0-2785 GCA_963934185.1 uncultured Legionellaceae bacterium
ATAACTAAAGCCAATCATCTCCTTCACTCCAAAACGAATTGTCAACACGCCCTAAAATAATGTAAATAAACTACTGGTATAAGATTATTATCTAATAGCTCAAAAAGCACTGGTTTACTTTGGTAACGGCAAACATCATTGCAAAACGCTTTAATCTTTTTTTTATTGCCAAAAACCTCAATGCATAACTGTTTATTCGTTAACATAGGATTGTCAGCATTAAAATCTGCTTGAAGAATTTCCCAACTCTTTATAAACGCAACAAAGCCATTATCTAAGAACGATGTTTGATGATATGCCAGTAACGATGGAAAAGAACAACCTGAAGGTGATGTTTTTTTAAATAAATTAACTCTGTTAACCAAGGACATCGTCTGAATATAATTAAAAAAAGGTTCTAGCGCTAAACTTCCCGCCTTATTTTTTGATAGACACTCTAAAAAGGAGGTCTCACAGGAAGAATGTTCATACAGTAAAAATTCATGCTGTTCTTCATCAGAAAAGTCTTTTAACATAGAAAATAAAATCGTTAAACACTCGGCATTGGCATAAGCAGCAATATGATCCGCCAAGGTTGCATACCGAGGCGATAACAAATGAAACGCCTCTAACCGATTTTCTTTCTCTAGCAATTGAAGCTGCATTAACAATTGTTTTATTTGTTCATGCGAACCTTCGATTAAAATTTGCTGCCATAAAGGCAAGCTATTGAAAACGAACGGTTTGTGTAAACGCTCTAAATAAAAAACTTCCCCATGCATCTCAAATGACGCTTCAAGCCATAACAGTTTTGAACTAATTATTCCCATGCGAAACTATCCTTGTTTTGCGCAATGAAAAAAACTGTATCCTGAGTGCTTACGTAATGTCAATAATCCCTATCATTGATTTTCTTAAGTAGGACTTTTTTTGTCTTTAACGCTGGTTGCAATGGATTGAATGCCTATATCAGAATCAATGCCACAATCTTCCAAAAATTTAAGCAAATTATTGCCTCTTGGTGTTAATTGGTGCACACAATACGCTTCTAAATAACTGCGTAAAACGTAATGAAATTCTGGCAACATTAAAATTTTAATGATTTTTTCAGCTCGTTTAATGTGAATCTCGTTGCCAAAATTGCAGGTTTGAAAAAGAATGGCGCCTAAAATAGCGGCTTTGCTTGCTTGACGCTGAGGTTGACTTTCCTTAAACGATTGAATGCATTCATCGAGCGTTCTGTCTTTATCCCATGTTAGCCAGCGCTGGTAAAAATCAAATGCATTAATCATTGCCGCTTCAATATTTTCTCGAACAAAGGTGGTTGAGTCTTCTAGTTGAAGCATAAATAACGCCGTTGGCACAATGGCTTCGACATTAGCCCATGAGCAATTTCCTGTTACCTGTGCGCTCAACGGCAGAGTAAACAGCGGTTTTAACTTCAACGCATTGTTAATTTTTTTATGAACGTAATTTTCAGATTGCTTTTGAAACATCAATTGTTTTATGAACGTAACGGAACAAGCGCTTACATCATCCATGTAATACACATTAACCGTACCTTCTTTTAAACTGTTTTCGCCTCGGTCTATTTTGGCCCAAAAACGTCCTACTCTAACAAAAGCAATGGCGTGGCCACGATAAGCCACAGGCAAAATTAATACGCTTTGCTCCAGCAGTGGCGTTATTTTTTTTTCTAACTCAAACGCTTCAAGCCGTTGATGCTGATAACTTAACAATTGAGCTGCCGTTTCAAACCCATAAGAAATTTCACCAAGATGAGAAAAGTAAGCCCGCAAGCGCCTTGCCGCATAGTTATTACGAAAACGCATTAGCGAGTGACGGATCACATCAATGGAAAACTCAAGAATAAACCCTTCATAATTAAGCTCAATGTATTCGCCATCGGCCGTGATGATGTCAACATCGCCATTTAATTCAAAACGATGACCGATTAATTTTGCATTGATAAAATCCAAAGCAAAATCAAGCGACGCTTCATATTTATATAATGTTTGTTTAATTAACCAGTTATCTCGAAGCAGTGGAAATACCAAAACTGACTGCCCGCCTCGATTATAAACATTCGCATTCGCGCCCTTAGATAATAAAAGCTTAACCAGTGCTTCATTATTATTATCCGCCGCCCAATGCAACGCTGTACGTCCACTCACATCTGGCTTATCTACTTCTACGTTCCGTTCAAGTAAAGACGTCGCTGCCAGCACATTACCAACAATCGCGCATTCAATCAGTGGTGTAAATCCATATTCATCAATGTCATCCAGCAACTCGCCTTGCGCTAAATGCCCATCAATATTAATTGGCTGATGGTGAATAATATCATCTGAAAGACTCATTTAAAGAGCATACCCCTAATAACGACGTTTAATTTGATTAAACAATGTTGCTCAAAGCAAGCATGTTCATTCGAAAAACATTTTCTTTTTAAGTATTTTCCCTTATACGTACAATGAATTCCACACCTAAAATAGATCATAACTTGACCTTCGCGACAAAAAATGATTCAGCTCGACTTTGTTAAACTTTTTTTTGGACACTTTAGCATGAAAAAACACTTTAAAATCCTATTCGCAATATTTTCCTTAATACCTTTTGTCGCACATGCCAGCATTAAATTTACGGTAACAAATGTAAAGAACAGTAGCCATGAAGGTCATCGTGTTAAAACACCAATGATTATTAATGACAATTCTAACAATGAGACTGTGCTTTCCGTAGGATACCCTGAAAACTTGTCCAAAGGCTTAAGTTCTGGCTAAAGTAAATCAGTCACTTGGACGAG
>CAWVYD010000230.1:0-2777 GCA_963934185.1 uncultured Legionellaceae bacterium
GCATGCCTTTGTTAATCAAAACGAAGAGGGTTACGTGGCAAACATCACAGCATCCTATGAAGCGTTTGATCTTAAGCCTTGCCAACGCGAAGTATTCATTAAACAAAAAGTAAAGGACGACGGCGTTACACCTGACGCCATGAAACTTAATGGTTTTCATGCAGACATAGCAGATGCACAATTACAAAAATTTAAGGGCTTTGATAACACGTTAATTGATACCAAAAGCTTCGAAGCCAAAACCAAGGCCATGCAATTAAAATCCGTAAATGAATTAGTTTTAATATTAAAAAAATACGACTCCAAATCAGATGCATACGATGAAGTATTGTCAAACGATGATGACACATTAGTGGCTGTTGCTGCTGAATTACTTTATCGAAGCAAAGGTTGCGATAAAGTAACGCCAACGAATGAAAGAAAATTGGGTAGCTCGATGGAAATAAATACCACCCAATACCTTGCCATACTTTCCGCAATCAAATCAACAAGCCAACATGTGGTAAGCAAAATTGATACTGGCGAAGGTAAGTCACGGATCATGATGATCGCCAACGCGTGTCAGTTTGCAAAAGGTAAAACAGTTGATTTTGTAACCAGTGATTTACAACTGGCAACGCGTGATTTTGTTGAATACAAAGCTTATTTTGATACCGTTGGCGCTCAGTGCAGCATGATTTTTGGCGAGTCAGATCACCGTGAGTATGTTATGAAGGGCATTAATTTTTCTGACCCGTCGAATTTAAGTTTATTTAGAAACAAAGCAAGAAGTTTAGGGTTTGAAGATCGCGTTATCGACCCCGATGAAACCAATCGTTCATTACTGTTAGATGAAGCAGATAAAACGCTTTTTGATGTGGCTGACACTCGATTTAATTATTCAACGGAAGGTGATGAATCTATTTTAAATATGGAGTGGGTTTATCCACTGTTAGTCGACTATTTTTCACAAGCAAACGTTCCATTAGATGACATAGTTGACGCCACTGTTGCACCGATTCATGCTGATAATAAAATGAGCCCAATAAAATTATTTTATGCTAATGTGGATAAATCTCGTGAAAGTTTCATGGATTATGCGGCTGCTCATCAAAGTGATCAAACAAAATTAATGCGTTTAAAATCCTTATCAAATGAGCAAATAGAACAATGGCAAGTCTCAGCGGTAACCGCCAGTCAATTAGAGTTTAAAAAAGATTTTGTTATTGAAGCTGATCATTTGGTTAATGGTAAACTTGGTCCTAAACTATCGAGTACTGCGCAATTAATTTTCTCAAATCGCGTGTCTAAAAATTCAAAATTTTCATATGGGGTTCATCAGTGCTTGCATGCTCGTTTGAACTTATGTCGGAAAAACCCTGAAAAGACAAGCGATGAATTACTTAAATCAGCACTCATTTCTTGTCAAAATGAATTTATGCTGGAAGATGAAAAACAAATTATCTATTCTTCCACCTCTCAAGATTTACTGGATGATTACCAAAATAGTAGCCTAATAGGCGTAACAGGAACACCAGGCTCAGACATTGAACGAGAAGAAGCAAAGGCTTTACATGACATTCAATTCATTAACGTACCTCGAGATAAAACGCTAAAAAGAGACGATCATGGCATCTACCTTACTAAAAACAGTAAGAGTCAAAAACAGATGCTTATTAAAAAAATACACGATGCGAACGCTTTGAAGCAACCCATACTCATCATCGCAGAAAGTGACATTGAAAGTGCTGAAATTTTAAAGGTCTTAAGTGAACACTTTTCTGCAGATGAAAAAATTAATCATATTCATAGCCAAACCTCTTTGAAAGATGAAATGAAGATGATTGATGATGCAGGAAATGTAGGGCAAATAACCATTTCAACCGATATGGTTGGCCGTGGCACAGACATAAAATTAAAAGGTGACGCGCAAAAAAATGGCTTAAATGTCATGCTTAGTTACTTACCCAGGTTAAGAGATTTAGAGCAGGTAATAGGTAGAGCTGGGCGTAATGGCGTCAATGGACAAACGTCTATTATCCTTGATGAAACACGTTTATTAAAAAAGGTGCCTCAAGACAAATTAACGCCTAATTTTTATAACAGTTTAGACAATTACATTGCTTCAACTCTCATTAATAAAGATCATACGAAACAAGTCTCTAGATTGTTAAAAAATTCCATCGGTCGCTACCGAAGAAATTTGACAAATAATTTTTATAGGGATTTATATTTAAAAATCCCCCCTAAAAATCGGTCCAAAACATTAACTCTATGGAGTAAGTTTATCGATGGATGTGATAAAGAATTCAATGAGAAATGGCCTCTTATACAATCTGTTTTAGAAAAACGCCCCATAACAGAAGAAGATATTTTAGACATTAATACTGTACTTGAGCAATATAGACAAGTAACTAATGCTTTTTGGGGAGAGTTAAGGCAAGGCGTTTCAAGCCAAGCTGTTTGTATTGGTGTGGTTCAAAACGGCGATGAAATAACAATGCCTGCCGAACAAAGCCTTTTTGATGCCATACCACCATTAAAATTAGACAGCATCACAAACAAACTGCTTCGTTTAAACCCGAATCAATCAAGTAATGAGGATAGCATTGACAGTGACGCATCCCAAGATAAGTCATCAAATACGATATTTGGCCGAATAAAGCGTATTGTTCAATCTGATAAAGTTAAAACGGCAGCCTTAGCAACCCTTGGCGCAGCAATAGGCATTGCGTTAATATTAACAGGCATTTTAGCGCCAATAGGTTTAACGGTTTTAGGCTTAACTGCTATTAGCA
>CAWVYD010000231.1:0-2741 GCA_963934185.1 uncultured Legionellaceae bacterium
GGCTATAGAGCTTTGTAACACAGCACTGTAATAACTTGATGACACATGACCTTGCATCTTAGTATCTTTTTTTGAATTAACAATTTGGGCGCCTTCAGGAATAACCTCACAAGGATCGCATGTTTTTAAACCAACTAATTGTTTTCGCCCTTCCCTTAAACAATCAGGCCGCACTAATCCTCGTCTGCCAATAAAGTTAAATTTTTTCTTTTTGCCCACAACCCAGTCCATATTTAAATCCGCTGGTGTGACCGATCCATCTGTATCTTGCCCAACGATAATAAAGCCTTTTTCAGCTCTTAAGACATGCATGGTCTCTGTACCATACGGAGTAATGTTAAAGGGTTTACCCACTTTATAAACGGCTTTCCAAATGAAGTGTGCATAATTTGCGGGTACATTTATTTCGTAAGTTAATTCACCTGTAAAACTAATTCGAAAAATTCGTGCCTTAATACCTTCAACAGTGCCTTCTTTAGCGTCTAAAAATTTAAAAGACTCTTTAGAAAAATCAATGTCATTACAAATCGCTTGTAATACTTTTCTGGACTCTGGGCCTGAAACAGTGATTGTAGCCCAGTGATCCGTTACCGAATTAAAATAAACATTTAATTCAGGCCACTCGGTTTGATGCCAACACTCAAGCCAAGACAATACATTCGCAGCGCCACCTGTTGTGGTAAACATTAAGTAGTGATTTTTTGCCAAGCGTGCAGTAACGCCATCATCAAACACCATGCCATCTTCTTTGAGCATTAATCCATAACGACAACGTCCAATGGCCAATTTTAAAAATGCATTTGTATAGATTCGATTAATAAATTCCGCTGCATCCGCGCCTTGAATATCAATTTTTCCCAGAGTGGACGCATCAAGCATGCCAACGGAGTTTCTAACCGCTAAACACTCTCTATTGACTGCATCAAACATACTTTCATTTTTTTGAGGGTAATACCAAGCGCGTTTCCATTGGCCAACATTTTCCCACTTAGCACCATGACTATCATGCCAATGATGCAGTGGCGTTCTTCTTTCTGGTGCTAATAATTGGTTACCGATGTTACGCCCAGCAATAGCGCCAAACGTTGAGGGAGTATAGGAAGGACGAAACACGGTTGTACCTACATCTTGAATGTTTTTTCCTAAAATTTTCGCTAAAATACCAATGCCATTAATATTACCTAATTTACCTTGATCGGTACCAAACCCTAACGCAGTATAACGTTTGACTAATTCTATCGAATCATAGCCTTCACGCGCAGCCAGCATTATATCGCTTGACGTTACATCAAGCTGAAAATCTACAAACTGTTTTGGTGCTCTACTAATTGTTTTATAATGTGGGCTTAAGAAAAAGGCTTCTGGGTTTGAATAAATAATCTCATCCGTTTGATAACTTGATTCTTCAGGTTTCGTTTTGGCAACGTCAGCGCCTTGTTGTAGACACGTTAAAAGATCAATAGCACCATTACATGCGCCAATAGAAACAAGCTTTGACTGGTGTTTGCTTGGCACAAATCCAATAATCGTGTCATCCCAAATGGGCTTGTTACCGCAATGCGAACTTAAATGAACCACAGGACTAAATCCAGCAGACATTGCAACCAGATCGCACGATAAATTTAAAGTTTCCCCTAAAATACAATCAAACTTATCATCAATGGCTGCCACGTTAATGGACGTTACGGCCTTTTTACCCAACGCCTCAATAACAGTGTAACCTTCAAATACTGTTACTTTTTTATCTTTTACGCGTTTAACTAAGTCCCCATTAATATCTTGTCTTATATCAATAACAGCCACCACTTCACCGCCTGCATCGATAACATCAAGTGCTGTTTGGTAAGCGTTATCATTTGCCGTAAATATAACCACTTGATTACCGGGTAGTACGCCGTATTGTTTGATGTAAGTCGACACACTTCCAGCGAGCATTATACCGGGTTTATCATTATTTGAAAAAACCATGGGCCGTTCAATCACACCGGTTGCCATTATCACTTTTTTTGCGCGCACACGATGAAATCTTTGTCGGCTTTTAAGCTTAACCGAACCATTTAGATGATCGGTACGCTTTTCAATAACACCTATTAAATTATGATCATAGTAACCAAACGCCGTGCTTCGGGGAAGCATGCAAACGTTAGCTCTACTGGCTAATGTTTCTAAGGTTAAACGCAACCATTGCTCGGACGGCATATCATTAATTCGTTGAGTAATTGTTAACAGTGAACCACCCAACTCATTTTGTTCATCAACAATGATAATCTTTTGATGCTGAGCAGATAATTGTAATGCTGCGGCTAAACCCGCTGGCCCGCCGCCAATGATCAATGCATCACAATGTTGATTTAATTTATCATAACGATCGATGTCTTTTTCTTTTGGAACAAGCCCCAATCCCACTGAGTAACGGATTAAATGTTCATACATAGGCCATAAGAATTTCGGTTTAATAAACGTCTTATAATAAAATCCTACGGGCATAAAGCGATGAAATAATCTTAAAAACTTAGCCGATATCAACTGTGTTATCGACTCAATTGAAAGGCTCGTAACCGTTATGTTTTCTGTTAATTGTGTTTGCGTAGCTCTGCAATTAGGCGTGGTTATTCCATTTCTATCTGTGACTTGAAAAATAGCGTTGCACTCTTCTGCGCCAGAACCAATAATTCCTCTTACTCGTCGGTATTTAAAACTAAGGCCAATAATAGACACACCATTGGCTAACAACGCTGATG
>CAWVYD010000232.1:0-2733 GCA_963934185.1 uncultured Legionellaceae bacterium
GTTCACTCGCCTTAAAACGAACCTTGCAACAAAACATTAATTTGGCGTTGTCTGATCTAATGCTGCAATACCCCAACATATTGGTGTTTGGTGAGGACGTTGGTAAAAAAGGCGGCGTTTACCGAGTCACAGCCGATTTGCAAAAACAGTTTGGTCAACGGCGCGTGTTTGATACGTTACTTGATGAAACGACCCTTTTAGGCAGCGCCATTGGCTTTGCGCATAATGGTTTTTTACCCATGCCCGAAATTCAATTTTTAGCTTACTTTCATAACGCAGAAGATCAATTACGCGGCGAGGCGGCAACGTTATCTTTTTTTTCAAACGGTCAATATCAAAACCCAATGGTTATTCGCATTGCCGGCCTTGCCTATCAAAAAGGCTTTGGCGGCCATTTTCATAACGATAATTCCATTGCTGTATTGCGCGATATTCCAGGCTTAATCATTGCCGTCCCGTCCAATGGGGCAGATGCGGTAAACATGCTACGTGAATGCGTACGCTTGGCACATGAAGAGCGACGCATTGTCGTGTTTTTAGAGCCCATAGCACTTTATATGGCGAAAGACTTACATCACGAAAAAGATGACGCATGGTTGTGTCATTACCCCGCGGCCAATGAGCGAATTTCATTAGGTGCAATGGGCGGTGAAGGCACAGGCGACACATTGATAGTCAGTTACGCCAATGGTTATTATTTATCACGCCAGGCGGCGGGGAGTTTAGCAAAGGATCATAACATTCAAGTGCGCGTTATTGATGTGCGCTGGCTTTCCCCGTTACCCCTTGACGCCTTAGCCATCGAAGTTGCAAACGTGAGTCGCGTCTTAATTGTCGATGAAGGGCGGAAAACCGGCAGCGTCAGTGAAGCGATTATGACAGGCCTAATGGAAACGCTTGAAACGCTACCAAAAATTGCCAGATTAACAGGGGAAGATACGTTTATTCCGTTAGGTGATGCGTGGCAATGTGTTTTGCCATCCAAAGAATCGATTATTAATAAAGTGCTAGAAATGGAGAAGTAATATGGAAGATTTTATGCTGCTTGATGAGCAGTTAACCAATGAAGAACGCTTAATACGTGACATGGTGAAAAAATACGTCAGCACAGAAGTAACGCCCTTAATGGTGGAAGCCTATGAAGCAGGTGAGTTTCCTAAAGCCTTTATTAAACAAACCGCAGAGCTAGGGTTATTAGGCTTAACCTTACCAGAACAATACGGTGGCGCCGCTGCGTCTAGCGTGAGTTACGGTTTGGTGTGCAGAGAGTTAGAGCGAGGCGATAGCGGCCTTCGCAGTTTTGTGTCGGTGCAAAGTTCACTGTGCATGTATCCCATTTTCCAATTTGGCAGCGAAGCGCAGCGTGAAAAATATTTACCAAAAATGGCGCAAGGCGAGTTAATTGGTTGCTTTGGTTTAACCGAGCCAGATTCGGGTTCCGATCCTTCCAGCATGAAAACCACGGCTAAAAAAGTCGACGGTGGTTACCGTTTAAACGGCGCTAAAATGTGGATCACCAACGCGCCGTTTGCTGATTTAGCCATTGTTTGGGCTAAAACTGAGGATGGGATCCGCGGCTTTATTGTTGAGCGATCTTTTGAAGGCTTGAGCACGCCAGAAATCAAACACAAATTTTCACTGCGTTCATCCATCACAGGCGAAATAGTTATGGATAATGTCTTTGTGCCGGATGAAAACTTATTGCCTGGCTCAGATTGCGGTTTAAAAGCGCCGCTTTCTTGTTTAACGCAGGCGCGTTACGGCATTGCTTGGGGCGCCATGGGGGCGGCAGAAGCATGTTTTGATATTGCGCGTGATTACGTGTTAGAGCGGCATCAATTTAATAAACCATTGGCCAGCTTTCAACTGGTGCAAGCGGATCTCGCCGAAATGTTCAGTGAAATCACCAAAGCGCATTGTTTAAACTTACAATTGGGGCGTTTAAAAGAAGCCAACAAAGCAACGCCGGCAATGGTGTCCCTGGCAAAACGCAATGCGTGTCGTCAGGCCTTAGAAATATCACGCGGGTGTCGAAACTTACTCGGCGGCAATGGCATCAGTTTGGAATATCATGTGATCCGTCACATGACCAACTTAGAATCTGTTTTCACCTACGAAGGCACAGACAACATCCATACCTTAACGCTGGGCCGTCATATCACAGGCATTAGCGCTTTTGCTTAGTAACGCTTTAGACACACCAGCATTATCGATGCTGGTGTGTCGACCTGCCATAAGCAGGCTTTATTCATGATATCTAAAAGATAAAAGATTTTCTCCTTTGCACAACTCTACGCATTATCTTAAGTCAATTTATTGTTTGTTGAAATGAAACATGCGGGCTCTTAAATGTGAGCTTTTCTTGTTTTTCTCCCAGCCTTTATCGATGGATCGGAATGATAAAAGCCAAAACCGACCGGTAACGTTAATGTATCGGTAACGAGGATAAGAAAAATAAATGCTTGACATGACATTCAGATCGGCGCGCACTTTTTTTTGCAAAAAAGTGCGCCTGTTCTTTAGCAAGAAAGGCAATCGCTAGAGGACCGCATGATAAAACACGCCTGAGGGATAAGGCGTTGGCTGTTTTGCGCAAGTAAAGCGCAGCCGAACAGGATGTGAGCGAGCCATGAAGCAAAAGACTCAAAGCCTTCCCCAATGAGGGGGAGCTCTGTTGTCAATCTCAGAGATCCCCTCATATTTAAATCAAAAAATAATAATTTAGCCTATTGA
>CAWVYD010000233.1:0-2716 GCA_963934185.1 uncultured Legionellaceae bacterium
TATTAGTACTTGCTGGATGTAAAGCCTCTTTCTCTTTTTGGCTTAACCATAATTGATACTGCATCTCAGGTGTTACTAACAAACGTAACCGGTTAAGCGCTCGTTGTTTTTTACCTTGCATAAACCAAAAAAGAGCGATTAACACTCGGTGAGGTTTCATAAAAAACAAACGAATCACTTGGCTCGTAAAACTCATACCACTCCTACAAAATGTTGTTGCCAAAAACGCTTTTGTTCTTGATGACTGTTTAACTGGTGAAAGTTAGTAACACTTCCCTGATATAAAGCCTGTAAAGCATCAGGGGGTCAATTAACCTAGATATTTCATCAATCCACAGCTCAACACTATTATTAATGCTTAAGCCGTTAGTACCATGTTGTATATATTGTGCGTAATTCCATGAATCACAGTACACACCTGCACAACCAAACTTGTTTCTAAAATTTTATTAATTGAACGTGAGTTATTAATAGGCGTATCAACAATAGGATAAAGCGCTAAGTGATAACATTGCTCAGCAATAGTAAAACGCTTAAAGTACTTTTTATACTTAGCCCAACGCATCACTTTTTTACGGTTCACCCTTGGGTGATGGTCTAACTCGCCCATTAAGAGCTGGTTAGAATAATAACTAAAAGAAAGCTGCTCATATTTAGCTAATAAACGCTCAACAATGGCATAACAAAATTCAAAACCAGCTAAATGGCTATTCGTTCCTAAATGTACTAGTTTTATTTCAGCATTACTTTCATTAACGTTAAAGTGAGCGCCGCTAGGAGGTACTGCATGCCAAAGAGGGTGCAAACAAGCTATTGCTTTATTATTTGGTAAGTGGGGAATTAAATTATTATTAGACACCACTACCAACGAGGCTTTATTAATTAATTGATTAGCCATACCGCAAGCAAAGTTATTCAACCTGTTTTTATACCCTTCGGGTAAACTAGTATCGTATTTTGCTTGCCAAATGTTGTCGTCAATTAAATAAATAAGCTCTAAGGCTTTATTACTAATAATTGACCGCAATAACTTTTCTTTATCACGCCGGATCACCAACACCTCATTACCACACTGAAAGGTATTGTCACCTAAACGTTTAATCGGTTTAGTGTTATTAATATCTTGCCACGGATAGTTTGAAATAAGCGGGTTACAACTGTTCAAGAAATACAAATCGGTAGTGGGAATGGGTGACCAAAACATAATATGGGTACAACTCTTTTTTTAAAAAATCATGTAAAATAAGCAACAATATAAACGCAATACGTCTGGTTTAAGACACCTTATTAGCTTCTTCATTATACAATTTATGCAACTTAATAATCATTGGCTCATTTGGTCGGCATTTATTAGCTTCATTAATGAAACGACAAGCCAGTATAAGTTCCCCTTGGTTATAATAATAAATAGCCATTTCACGGTAAAAATCAGCATACTTTTGTTTAGGGAACGAGATCTTTTTCAAAGCTATTTCAGCACCATCTAGCAATAATTTATCATTCGTATCAAGTGCATTTTTAGAAGCATAAAAAGCAAACTTACGCGTTAAACGCGTTAATCCTAAATGATGAAATAACTTGGTTGCTATGCTGTATATTAAATACAACCATGAATGTTTAATCATTACTCTTTGATCAAGTTTATTTTGAACAACTTTACGGTATAAGACTTTTCTTAAATCAATAACTTGTGGTAATTGGATATTTAAGAATAATTTGTAAAATAAATCAGCATCGCTACCTTTGGCTTTTGCAGCCCAACCCATGACTTTATCAAATCTACTTTTAACAAAAGTTTCACTCTGAGCAATAATAGGAGCTAATGAACAAGCTTGAATAAACTGATCAAATCTCAAATAATAGTCTTTCAATAAATCAGTAGAAAACTCGATCACATCATAATCGTCCCCCAGCTTATCTATTTCTTCAGATTTATAGTACCCAGGTCTATTATTTTTAATCTTTGATTTATTAGCCCTACCTCTACCAAGTAAAGAGATATACTCCATCTCACTTCTATACATACGGTGAATAACAAAATAATCATGTGTTAAACATTCTGCATTCGATAATCCACACAATTTTGAATCACCAAAATCAAAACTATCTCCATTACCACGGGTATAAACAAGATCTTTACCTGTTACATTATGTAATCGTACTTTTCCCCAAGGGCCATTAAGTTGAAAAACAGTTTTTACATGAGCATTAGTCTTGATTTTTATTTCATTTTTATAACAAGTTGAAAATGGCTCTTCATCACAGTGAACAAACCAATTAAAATTGATCACTTGAGGATAATTTAATAACCGTATAGCCTCTTTAATAGATGTTTTAAAATCAGCGGGGGTCCAAAATTCATCGATATCTAACAACATTAAATGAGTAAAACCATCAGCAAGCGCATTTTTAGTTATTTCTGTATAGGCTAGAGATTGAAAGTTAGAAGAGGATTTTTTAAATAACTTATCGGCATTGATTACTTTTACCGGATAATTATCATTTATATTTTCAAGTACTGCTGATGAGTTATCAACCGTGTTATTGATATAAATTTCAATTTCATCAAAACCAAAATCAAGGTGGTGAAAAATCCATTCTGGCAAATAGGCCGCTTCGTCTCTGGCTATTGCTGCTAATTTAATTTTTATCAATTTTTTTTCTGCTACGTTCAACTAGAATATTTCCAATATATAAATTTAAGTGTCATTACCAA
>CAWVYD010000234.1:0-2703 GCA_963934185.1 uncultured Legionellaceae bacterium
TGTTTAAGGGCAAACTCAATAAAGTCAGTTGCTATGCTGGACATAAAGCGTAAAACTCTCTAGGAATTAAAATTATGGTTAGTTTACCTTTTTTCAAATGAAAATGAAGTGATGATATCGTTTAAATTTTGTGCTACCATACGTCTTGATTTCGCTCACTTATCATTCCTATCGTAACTTAAGGAGACATTGTGTCTGAACAAGATCAACGACGAGGCATTTATTTATTGCCAAATTTATTTACGTCTGCCAGTTTATTCTCGGCGTTTTATTCCATTGTTGCCTCTATGACGCAACAGTATGAAGTGGCGGTCATCGCTATTTTTATCTGTATGATAGCGGATACGCTCGATGGGCGAGTTGCTCGTTTAACCAATACTGAAAGTGAGTTTGGCGCGCAATTTGACAGTTTGTCTGACATGGTTGCTTTTGGCGTAGCACCGTCCTTAATTGCATACAGTTGGGCTTTGCATGGCCTTGGCAAAATTGGTTGGCTGATTTGTTTTAGTTATACCGCTGCTGTTGCATTAAGATTGGCGAGATTTAACGTGCAGCATGACACGGACGATGGACGTTATTTTGTGGGGTTGCCTTGCCCTCCTGGGGCCGGCATTGTCTGTGGCTTTATTTGGTTTTTAGCGTCTTGGAATATTTTAGGCAGCGAAAAATGGGTTGCCATAATGTTAGGTGTCATTATGTTTTCCACGGCGGCACTGATGGTTAGTAATGTTGCTTTTTACAGTTTTAAAGACATTGATTTTAAAGGCAAAGTACCTTTTGTCGCCATTGTGATGACGTGTTTAGTGTTCATTGCTATTGCACTATATCCTGCTATGGTTTTGTGTTTTTCTTTTTCTCTTTATGGTTTATCTGGTATTATCTTTGCATTTAAGAAAAAAGATGAAATAGAAGTAAAAAAATCAAAAGAATAATTTTTTGTTTAAATCTAAATATGACCATGGATGAGTTTATTATTTTTGAGATAATTTAAGGTCCTTACCACTAGAAGGCGGTATGTTCCTAAATAATAGAGTTGTGTATGAATCAAGAAGAATTTTTTAATTTTTTAATTACAAATAGTTTAAGCCTTGATGTCTATGGAGAGTCTGCTTGGAAAGTAGCTGCCACAAGAGCGCGTACAGATAATCGTCAACCAGTTGTTTTTACGACAGCTAATATTGGTGGCTTGTTAACTAATATCGATGCTTTTGAATCAAGTATTCGATTTGTCATTGATTTAGAGCAAACGCCTTTATTTGGTTTTTTTGGCGCTATGAGAGGGCCTACGCCAGGGCATGATGAAATGTCTAATAAACGTTGCTTAGCTGCGGGGGTTTTAACATTAGATAGTAACAACACAACACACGTTCTGGGCCTTTCTTCTGAAAGCGGTTTTTTTAAGCCAGGTACAGAAAGTTTAATTTGGATCTTAAAATATTTATTATCAGCAAATTCAGTGTTCAATTTATCTGAGACATTAGCCATTAGGTCTTTTGATGAAAATGAGGGTGGTTGGTCAACAATATCCATTAATGTTGCTTCTTTAAGAGCTTCATTGCTTGATGTAGTGCCACAAACGACTGATTTTGTTGATGGTTTCGATGCGCCTTTTGCTAGTTTCCCTGAGCATGCGGTTGTTAACATTGGCGGGCCAGCAATCGGACAGTCTCATTCTTTTGATAATTTAATCATGCTTGATAATCCACAACCTCAAGTAGAACCTGCAGTAGTACCCGCAGTAGGACCATTACCACATGCCGCAGCCTTTGGTCAGTTTGGTTTCTTTGGCGGAGGCCTATTTAGCAGTGATGATGAATCGTTGGATGAGGAGTCTGAGGAAGAGTTTTACGTAGGTGGTATGAGTAAAAAACAAAGAAGTTCTGGGGCAGATAGTCCACCACCTAATTTTTAATTGCTTCTATGGCATATCATTTCAAAATGAATGTTTTATGCAATTCGAAGAAATTTGGGTATAATCCTCGGCAAATAATCATTAAGAGGACGTAGTATGAGTTTAAACAGTATTGGTATTGGCAAAAATGCACCAGCTGAGGTGAATGTTATCATTGAAATTCCAATGAAAGGTGAGCCTGTAAAGTACGAAGTAGATAAAGAAACTGGCGCATTATTTGTTGATAGATTTTTATCTGCCCCTATGTTTTACCCTGCTAATTATGGCTACGTGCCAAATACCTTATCTGAAGACAGTGATCCTGTTGATGTATTAGTTATTACGCCTGTGCCTTTAATCAGTGGCTCAGTTATCCCAACACGTTTAATCGGCATGTTAAAAATGACGGACGAATCTGGCGTGGATGCAAAACTTATTGGTGTGCCTGCTGATCACGTGTCACGTTCTTACTTAGACATTACGAGTCATGAGCAATTGCCGCATAATTTATTGCGCTCTATTGAACATTTCTTTAAGCATTACAAAGATTTAGACGAAGGTAAATGGGTTAAGTTGGACGGTTGGGGGGATGCTGAAGAAGCAAAACAAGAGTTGCTGTCCAGCATCGAAAGGTTTGTTCCTGAAGCATAAATCAATGTGTTTTTTTTAAATAGCCTGCTTTTTGGCAGGCTTAATCACTTAAAGTAAGCTTAAACGGAAAAGATACCAGGACGATAAGTTTAAATTTTTAAAGGAATAAAAATGGGGCTATACAGAATCAAGTGGTTAGTTCATTATATCGTCATTAAAAA
>CAWVYD010000235.1:0-2703 GCA_963934185.1 uncultured Legionellaceae bacterium
CACACCGGCAGGCATAAGCCCCAATAAAATAAAATGGGCGCTATTAAGCATGGCTACTGCAGACATTAGCCCCTTTGAGTATGCATTTTTAGATTTCATACTCACTCCTAATTTAAGCGCTAAACATTAAGGCACCCTCATGAGCAAATATTTAGTCATCGTAGAATCTCCCGCAAAATGTAAAACCATAAAAAAATATTTAGGTCCTGACTACGAAGTATTAGCTTCCTATGGTCATGTTAGGGACTTGCTACCCAAAAAGGGTTCGGTTGACCCAAGCAATGATTTCAAAATGAAATATGAGATCATTGAGCGAAATTCGAAACACCTAGAACTCATTGCTAAAACCTTAAAAAAATGTGAAACACTCTATCTTGCAACCGATCCAGATCGCGAGGGTGAAGCCATTTCATGGCACGTACAACAAGAAATGGAACGCCGAAAACTACTAAAAGATAAAAATTGTTACCGCATCTTTTTTAATGAGATCACAAAAACAGCGGTACAAGCTGCCATTGAGGATCCAAGAGAAATTGCCATGAATTTGGTTAACGCCCAACAAGCGCGTCGCGCCCTTGATTATTTAGTTGGCTTTAACTTATCCCCCTTACTATGGAAAAAAATTCGTCGTGGCTTATCTGCCGGACGCGTACAAAGCCCTGCTTTAAGAATGATTGTTGAACGAGAACTTGCCATTGAAAAGTTTGAACCTAGAGAATATTGGAAAGTACTCGCCAAACTGAAAAAAGAATCTCATAAACTGGACGCACGTTTAACTTATTTTGAAGGCGAAAAAATTGATCAGTTCACGCTAAACAATACAAAGCTAGCATTAAACGCCAAAGAAATTCTACTTAATAAATCAAACGGCTTAGTAACTGTTAGGAAAATTGAGAAAAAACAACGCAAACGAAACCCTGCCGCTCCCTTTATTACATCGACCATACAACAAGAAGCCGCCCGAAAAATTGGTTTTACAACGCGTAAAACCATGATGGTTGCACAGCAACTTTATGAAGGAATTGAAATCGGCACAGGCAGCGTAGGTCTTATCACCTATATGAGAACGGATTCGGTGCATTTGGCGCAAGAAGCCATTGATGACATTCGAGATTTCATTGAAAAACGCTACGGTAAAGAAAACCTGCCAGAATCACCACGCAGCTATAAAACCAAAGCCAAAAATGCACAAGAAGCCCATGAGGCCATTCGCCCTACTGCCATTAAGCAAAGTCCGGAAATGCTTAAAGAGTATTTAAATGCGGATCAACTTAAACTCTATACCCTCATTTGGAAACGAACCGTTGCTTGCCAAATGATTCATGCGACCATTAATACCGTATCCATTGATTTTAATTGCCCTGATAAGAGTGTATTTCGAGCCAATGGTTCTACCATTAAAACGCCTGGGTTTATGGCCGTTTATTTGGAAGGTCAGGATGACAAATCGGAAGACGATGAAGACGATGGCGAAGAAAAATTGTTGCCTGAATTCATCGAAGGTGAAACGGTTCAACTTAATGATGTGGTCCCTACGCAACATTTTACTGAGCCACCACCGCGTTACTCTGAAGCATCGCTCGTTAAAGCACTTGAAGAGCATGGCATTGGCCGGCCGTCAACGTATTCATCCATCATTCAAACCTTACAACAACGTGATTACGTCACGCTTGATAAAAAGCGCTTCACACCCACCGATGTTGGCCGAGTTGTCGCGCGTTTTTTAACCGAACATTTTAGTCAATACGTTGATTATGACTTTACTGCTCAACTGGAAGATAATTTAGATGAAATAGCTTGTGGAAATAAAGCTTGGATCCCCGTCTTAGCAGAGTTTTGGACGCCCTTTGATGAGCAAATAAATCACATCGAAGAAACCGTGCAACGTAAAGACGTTACCACGGAAATAACAGAAGATAAATGTCCTAAATGCGATAACTTGTTAGCCATTCGACTTGGGAAACGTGGCCGATTTATCGGTTGCACCAATTACCCAGACTGTGACTATACTTCGTCTTTAGATGGCGAAGATGAATCCAGTCAAGTTGAAGTGGTTCCAGACAGAAGCTGCCCAAGCTGTGAAAAAGAACTGGTTATTAAAACAGGCCGCTACGGAAAATTTATTGGCTGCAGCCAATACCCTGACTGCAAACACATGGAGCCACTGGAAAAACCAACCAGCACAGAAGTGCTTTGCCCCCAATGCTCCCAAGGCGCCATTTTACAACGGAAATCTCGTCGTGGAAAAATTTTCTATTCCTGCGCTCGTTACCCTGAATGTGATTATGCTTTATGGAATGCGCCGGTTGAAGAAGCATGTCCAGACTGCCACTGGCCAATTTTAACCCATAAAGAAACCAAGTCACGCGGCAAAGAAAAACTCTGCCCTCAACAAACGTGTAAATATAAAGTTAAAATGGAAGATGAAGACAAAGACAGCAGTGATACTAAAACCAAAGAGTAAGTAACGTTCTAAACTTTAATCCCTGCACATCTTACAAAAAAAACAGTAACAAAAAACAGTAACATAGAGTGGTTTAATCTTCATAAAATCATTCAATGTTACTGTTGCTACCCAACTAAAGAGCCTGTGCTCATCGCCTCCTTCATACAATCAATAAGAATGTTTAATCGCCCATTGTTTTCCTAGGGCGTGTTGACCATTCGTTTTGGATTGAAGGAGTCGTCTGGTTTTAGTGATAT
>CAWVYD010000236.1:0-2696 GCA_963934185.1 uncultured Legionellaceae bacterium
GTTTTTTTAAACAGATAGGACAAATTCCAGTTGGCTCAAGCGCTTCAAAATGAATGGTCAATACGCCCTAATGCATTAATTAAAAAACCTGTGAATTTACGCCAGGTTTTTTGTTCGAATTGACAGCGAAATGAATCATTTTAACTGCATGAGGTTTTTTTATGAATTAATTGAGTGTTTTCAATTTGATTTACTCGTATTAGATCTGATAATATTTTAGCTAATATATTATCGCTTGAAAGGATTTTAATGAGCACAGAAAAAGGACAGTGGTCATCGTATTGGACATTTATTTTAGCAACGTCAGGCGCAGCCGTTGGACTGGGGAACATTTGGAAATTTCCCTATATTGTCGGTGAAAATGGCGGTGGCGCTTTTGTGCTTGTTTATTTAGTTTGCATAGGACTCATTGGGATCCCATTAATGATTGCGGAGGTTATGCTTGGTCGAGCAGGTGGTCTTGATCCTCAAACGTCAATGAAGCAGTTAGCCATTAATTATAAAGTACCTAAATATTGGTCTGGCCTTGGTGCAATGTTAATCTTAGCTGGATTTTTAATCTTATCTTATTACTGTGTTATTGCGGGTTGGGCGTTAGCTTATGTATTTAAAGCTGGCTCAGGTGCTTTTTTAGGAGGCTCTTCCGAACAGATAAATCATTTGTTTTCAAATTTAACAAACTCACCTTATGAACTGGCTTTTTGGCATACGGTCATAATAACAGCAACGATATCCATTGTTGCGATGGGGGTTGAAAAAGGCTTAGAAAAAGCGGTTATTTATTTGTTGCCAACAATGGTTGTTTTATTACTTATTATTGTTGGTTACTCAATAAGTACAGGTTTTTTTGCTAAAGGACTCATGTTTTTATTTTCCCCTAATGTTAGCAAATTAACATCGCATGGCATTTTAGTGGCGGTGGGACATGCGTTTTTTACGTTGAGCTTAGCAACCGGTAGCATCATGATGTATGGCGCGTACTTGCCTAAATCCATTTCAATTTCAAAAACATGCTTTTACATTGCGTTAGCAGACACGGCAATTGCTTTATTAGCAGGCTTAGCCATTTTCCCCATTGTTTTCTCACATGGCCTAGAGCCAGGTGCTGGACCTGGTTTAATTTTTAAATCGCTTCCTCTTGCTTTTGGACATATGGAATATGGCACGATATTTGGTACGGTATTTTTTATTATGTTAGTATTCGCAGCATTTACTTCAGCGATTGCTTTATTAGAACCGAGTGTTGCTTGGCTTGTTAATCGTTTTAAATTGTCTCGAATAAAAGCCTCTTTTTCTGCTGGTCTTGGCATTTGGTTATTAGGTTTCCCAACTATTTTTTCCTTTAATATTTGGCAGCACGTTAAGATATTAGGCTTAAATTGTTTTGATTTTTTAGACAGCCTAACGGCGAATATTATGTTACCGATTGGCGGGTTGTTAACGGCTGTTTTTGCTGCTTGGATTGTTAAAGATGCTTATAAAGAACTAAATTTAGAACCTAATATTTTATCGTTTAAATTATGGCGTTACAGTTTAGGAATTATTACGCCTGTTGCGATTATTATTGTCTTTTTAAATGCGATTGGTATTTTCAAGTAAGGAATATTTTAAATGAGTTGTGCGATGGGATTAATGTCTGGCACCAGTTTTGATGGTGTTGATGGTGTTATTTTTAATACTAAGACAAAGCAACTTTATGACCATTTTTTCATCGCTTACAATGATGCTTTAAAAATAGATTGTCAAAACTTAGCAAGTGCATCAAGTGTAGCATTTGATGCACTTGCTTCAATTACTGCTCGAGTCAGTGAGCATTATTTGGTTGTGATTAAAACGTTATTATCACAAAGCGATAAAGCATCGTTAGTCTCTGTGATAGGGGTGCATGGTCAAACCATTAAGCATTCTCCTAATGGAAAATATCCCTATACTCAGCAATTAATTAACGCCAGTTTTTTAGCAACGCGTATAGGTTTACCCATTGTGTGTGATTTTAGAAGTAATGATGTCGCACTCGGTGGTCAAGGCGCGCCATTGTCTCCCGTGTTTCATCATTACTTATTTAATTTAACAAAAGAAGTGGTTATATTAAATTTGGGCGGTATTGCCAATATTTCATATTTGGATAAGGATAAAAAATTGCGTGGGTTTGATACAGGGCCTGCTAATGGACTCATGGATGCTTGGATTTTTAAACAAAGATCATTGGCATTTGATGACAAAGGTGAATGGGCAGCAAGTGGTAAGATCATTCCTTTACTATTGGAGCATTTATTATCTCACTCTTATTTCACACAGTTGCTTCCTAAAAGTTTGGATAAAGAAACGTTTTCATTATCATGGCTAATGACGTTGATAGATCAAAAAAAAGATAAAGCAGAAGACGTTCAAGCCACGCTGCTTGCTTTTACGGTTCAAAGCCTTATTAAAGCAATCAAGCAAGTGGCGTTACAATGCAAAACACTCATTGTCTGTGGTGGTGGTGGTTTTAATGAACATTTGTTATCACAACTGTCAAAATCGTTTGTTTACGTTAAGCGTTGTGAAGAATTAGGTTATGGCAGTCAGCAGGTCGAAGCCATGATGATGGCATGGCTGGCGCACCTACGGTATAAAGAACGCAGCATTGATTTAACAACGGTTACGGGTGCGTCTCGAACGGCAACATTAGGCGCCGTTTATTTACCTTAGGAGGA
>CAWVYD010000237.1:0-2669 GCA_963934185.1 uncultured Legionellaceae bacterium
TAAAGACCACTCGTGTTAAGGCAGGATCTAATATTTTAAACACTTGTTCTTTATAGGTTTGAGCATTAACATCTACTTGCTCTTTCGTTAAAGGTGCTCTGGTAACATTTTTTCCTGTCGGATCGCCAATCATTGCCGTAAAATCACCAATTAAGAACACGATATCATGGCCTAACAATTGAAACTGACGTAATTTATTAATTAGAACGGTATGTCCTAGGTGCAGATCAGGCGCGGTAGGGTCAAAGCCAGCCTTAATGATTAATTTCTTGCCTGATTTTAACTTTGTCAGCAGCTCTTCTTTAATAAGAACTTCATCCACACCTCTTAATAAGGTGTTTATTTCATTTTCAGTAATGGAGACCGTCATAATTATTAATTGACCAAATTTGCGCGTGCCGGTATCTTATACCAAAATTTCATGGAGGCACAATTTAAACAGCCACCCCAATGAACGAATATAAAAAGACTAAACAAAATGTATTATAAAGCACCCATTAAAAAAAATAAGCGTCCTATCTATTATCTCATCGCCCCCATCGTTGCGTTATTGTTTGCTGCCTGGCTGATTATTAAACCAAGTCCAGTACCAATCCAATTAAGCACACAAAACATTCTTTTGCCTATTGAAAATGAGGTTATTGCACCAAAAGAAAAAGTGTCTGAAATACCTCAAAATACAAACAAACGTATTACATTAAAAACTAAATTTGGCGACACACTGTCATCTTTATTTGAAAAAGCTGATCTATCCAATAAAACATTAGTAACGGTATTATCCCAAATTAGCCATAAGCACTTACTTGAAAACATACACGCCAAACAGACCTTTAAAATCCTGCTGAACAAAAGCAAAGAACTACTGGAATTAACATTCCGGCCCTCAGTAAATAAACAACTTATTGTTAAACGAGGGGAAAATAATGACTTTACAAGTAAACTTATCTCATTAAAAACAACGCATGAACGCCGCTATTTAACAGCAACCATTAAAGACTCACTCTACACAACAGGATTGAAACATAAAATCCCGCACACACTATTAGTACAGTTAACTCAAATTTTTGCCCGCCGCATTAATTTTGCAAGGGATGTGCGTGACAATGATCGTTTAACACTTATTTACCAAACCAACCATACTAAAAATGGCCCCACTCGCATTGGCCAAATTTTAGCTGCTCGTTATACCAGCCGAAAAACGACGCATACCGCGCTAAATTACCAAGCTTTTAATAAAGATACTGACTATTTCACGCCAGAAGGCCGTAGCTTAAAACTAAGTTTTGATCGCTTCCCAATAAAATATACTCATGTAAGTTCTCACTTTGATCCCCATCGCATGCACCCAATTTTACATATTTCCCGCCCCCACCGAGGCATCGATCTTGCCGCCTTACAAGGCACAGAAATACACGCTGTTGCCGATGGTAAAATCATTCAATTAGGCGTTAATAGTGGTTATGGCAATGCGATAAAAATTCAACATTCAAAAAAATATGAGACGGTTTATGCACACATGGTTCGCTTTAAAACAGGATTAAGTCAAGGCACTCGAGTGAAACGAGGCGATGTGATTGGCTACGTGGGGCAAACAGGCTTAGCTACTGCGCCTCATTGCCATTTTGAGTTTAAAATTACAGGCAAACAAGTTGATCCAGCAACCATTTCTCTACCATCCGCGCCCGATATGACAAATAAGGCATTATTGACCTTTAAGAAAAAAACGCAATCCTTGTTAGAACAATTAGCTCTTTATGAAAGTGCTTCCACCGCTAGTAAAACTTAACTTATACCTGTGTTTCATCAAGGTGCTGGTATATCCCCAAACTCAAGAAAAAAGCCACCTACAAACAACAACAGCAGCAATCACCCCTGTGAGATCAGCAATTAAGCCAGCGTGAATAGCGTAACGTGTTTTTCGAACGCCAACCGCGCCAAAATAAACTGCTACCACAAAAAAAGTCGTTTCCGTGCTGCCCATCATAGTGGCAGATAATTTAGCAATGAACGAGTCGCCACCATGCACATGAATTAATTCAGCCATAATGCCATTAGCGGCGCTTCCTGAAAAAGGCCGAATTAATGCCAGTGGTAACACTTCTGCAGGCATGCCAAGCCAATGAAATAATGGTGATAAAAAAGTCGTTACTGAATCAAAAAATCCAGATGCGCGCAGCATGCCAATAGCCACCAGCATGCCAACTAAATAGGGGATAATTTTAATCACCACTTCAAAACCTTCTTTCCCCCCTTCAACAAACACATCAAACACATTCAATTTTTTATAAGCGCCATACAAAGGAATGCCAATGACAAACAGTAAAAAAATAGCACTTGAGGCATGCTGCGCAAAATTACTCATGATAATGCCTCTAAACGGTATCGCTTCATTCGCGAGAGAAAGCGCACCGCAATCAAAGCGGCAATGGTTGAAAAACTCGTTGCAATCAAAGAACTAATAATAACCATCGTTGGCTCGTGCGAGCCATTTGCAGCCAAAAAAGCAATGGCTGTTACCGGAATTAATTGCACGCTTGAGGTGTTAATGGCTAAAAACATACACATCGCATCACTGGCCACCTCTTTATTAGGATTTTGCTCTTGCAAAGCCTCCATCGCTTTAATACCGAGGGGGGTTGCGGCATTGGCAAGCCCTAGCATATTTGCTG
>CAWVYD010000238.1:0-2666 GCA_963934185.1 uncultured Legionellaceae bacterium
CATAAGTATGTGAGCCGATTTGAATTTTGGGGTTCTGCCAAGCAGTGCCAAGGCTGGGCGTTTTAAAAGTTTTCTTGGAGACGTTGTTCAAGATAGTGGATATTTCTTCCACCTTCAATAAAGCCAGTATCGTTCAAAATCATTCGATGCAATGCAATATTAGTACGAATACCATCCACGACAATCTCATCTAACGCATTACGCATACGTTGTATGGCAACCTCACGCGTTGGTCCATAAGCAATGATTTTGCCAATCATAGAATCATAATTTGGCGGTACGCTGTAGGACGTATAGATATGGGTATCAATACGGATCCCTGGGCCACCTGGCGGATGATACAACGTAATTTTTCCAGGGCATGGCATAAAGGTTTTTGCATCTTCGGCATTAATCCGGCACTCAATGGCATAGCCTTTAAGCGTTACGTCACTTTGCTGAACTGATAAAGGCTCACCGGCAGCGATACGGATTTGCTCTTTAATAATATCTACGCCAGTAATCATTTCAGTAACAGGATGCTCAACTTGAATGCGAGTATTCATTTCAATGAAATAAAACTCATTGTTTTCGTACAAGAATTCAAACGTGCCTGCGCCTTCGTAATTAATTTCTTTACACGCATCTACCACACGCTTACCAATGTCAGCTCGTACTTCCTCACTAATACCTACCGCTGGCGCTTCTTCAACCACTTTTTGGTGACGGCGCTGCATGGAGCAATCTCGCTCACCTAGATGAATGGCATCTCCCTTACCATCACCAATGATTTGAATCTCAATGTGGCGAGGATTTTCTAAAAACTTTTCCATGTACACTGCATCATTTGCAAATGCTGCGCCTGCTTCGTTTTTGGTTAAAGCAATTGAGCTGAGTAAATTGGCTTCTTGACGCACCACACGCATGCCACGACCACCGCCGCCTCCAGACGCTTTAATAATGACTGGGTAACCAATGTCATTGGCTAAACGTAGGTTACGTGACTCATCATTATCAAGCTCGCCATCTGAGCCTGGTACGCAAGGCACACCGCTGCGTTTCATGGCTGCAATGGCTGAGACTTTATCACCCATCATATTAATGGTTGCAGCGCTCGGGCCAATGAATTTGAAACCACTTTCTTCAACCACCTGAGCAAATTTCGCACTTTCGGCTAAGAAACCATAACCTGGATGAATGGCTACCGCACCCGTAACTTCAGCGGCACTTAAAATGGCAGGGATATTTAAGTAACTTAATGTTGCATTGGCCGGCCCAATACATACTGCTTCATCGGCCAAACGTACGTGCAATAAGTCTTTATCCACATCAGAATAGACTGCTACCGTTTGAACGCCGAGCTCTTTGCATGCGCGAAGAATTCTTAATGCTATCTCACCTCGGTTAGCAATAACAATTTTGTTAAACATGATATTTTACCCTATTCGATGATAAATAATGGTTGATCGTATTCCGCAACCTGGCCATTTTCGAGTAAAATGTCTTTAATGACACCGGCTTTATCCGCTTCAATTTCATTGAACATTTTCATGGCTTCAATCAAACACAAAGTATCACCGACGTTAACTTTCTGACCAATTTTAGCAAAGGGCTCTGATTCTGGTGACGCTGAGGCATAAAACGTACCTACCATTGGCGATTTAAGCACATGGCCAGACACTACCGTTACCAAACCAGCATCTGCTGCGCTCGTTGACAAACCGTCAATGGTTGGCATTGCTACTGGCGCAGGCGCAACATTTTGCACAGGCATGCCGACAGGCATAGCGGTAGGGTAACGACTCAAGCGTACAAATTCTTCACCCTCTTTAATTTCAATTTCACTAATGCCACTTGCTTCAATTAAGTCGATTAGTTTTTTAATTTTTCGAATGTCCATCAATCGCTCTCTAAATGTTGTATTAATAAAAGAAGTGCCGCTACATAACCATTGGCACCAAACCCTGAGATCACGCCTAAAGCGCGATCAGAAAAATAAGACGTTCGTCTAAACGCTTCACGCGCAAAAATATTAGACAAATGCACTTCCACAAACTGAATTTGACTTGCCGTCAACGCATCTCGAAGCGCGATACTGGTATGAGTAAACGCTGCAGGATTTATCACAATGCCAGCCACACCCTCGCGCATCGCCTTATGCACCGCTTCAATCAGCTCATGCTCCGCATTACTTTGGTAAATGACAACTTCATGAGACTGCGCCGCCTGAAGCAACCGTTCATTAATATCCTCTAAACTCAAATCCCCATAGACTTGAGACTCCCGAATGCCCAATAAATTTAAATTAGGCCCGTGTAATACCAGTAATTTTGCCATTGTTAATAAATTCTAAAACGTAATTAGTGGATTTTGCCAAACTTTCGCTTTTTTGTCCAGTTTAACGACGATATCCCCACGTTCTCACCAAATAACGCCCATATGCGGCATATATTGAATTGTAACGACATTTAAAACTGCTCAAATACCTGATGTATTCTCCGCTTTTTAAAAGCCGTTAAAATCCAACCTGTGCTCGCCTATGGGCGTTATTGCGGCACATTTTGAATTTAAACCACTTTGAAAACGTGCTCCAGGGCTGCCGGCAGTTGACCAATCAGACCTCAGTTTTAGTCCGGGACATTCTTAAATCAAAATCAAGATAAGTCTATGGAATTATAAGATATTGA
>CAWVYD010000239.1:0-2649 GCA_963934185.1 uncultured Legionellaceae bacterium
TATTATTACTGTTTCCTTAAGTATTATCAACGACTAACTTTAACATTGGTGTGCTATTAGAAGAAACGGGCTTAATCGCATGGCCTGATTTATACACCTCAAAAATACGAAACACTTCGGACGTGCGGTTATCGACCAATTCAATATCGTCGCCCTGCTCATCCATTAAGACCATCGACAATTTAAACTCTCTAAACTGATGAATCCCATAACGTTCTTTGAACAATTTAATGATATTTGCAACGCTTTCTGCCGTTTCATCTGAGTTTTGTTCACCTTGGAAAATGACTTGCATAATGTAGCCCTCGCTGAAATATGATACTCATTAACCATTCAAATTCTGTGCCAAGAGATATGTGTCGATTAATATACCCAAACTCCTTGGAAATGCGAGTTTTAGCCTTCGATATTATCGCCTCACTAAATTGTTAAAACATTACCATCGCCAGTGATACCACTGCTTTAACACTTTAATGGGGAAATAATCTCTTTGGCTAAATAAATCAAATAAGTACCTTTAAAACAAAGTGTTACTGTGTATGTTGAGCAAAAAAAATCTTGGCGATTTATCGAAGCTCAAAACCCGCATTTTTAAGGCGTTTGGCTATATAAGTCAATAATTACACACTCTTCGCAGGATTAACTGTTCTTTGCAGCGTGCTTAGATTAGAATTGCACTACTTTTAAGCCATACCCTTTAAAATCGATAAACCATTTATGATATTTCTTGCTTGCGGCATTAACCATAAAACAGCACCCATTGAAGTCCGTGAAAAAGTGTCGGCAGCCAATGACGAGCATAACGCTCAGTTATTAAATCGCATAATGGCGCTTGAGGGTGTTTCAGAAGCCGCCATACTCTCAACATGTAATCGAACGGAACTCTACTGCGTTACTAAAGAAAGCGACACAATCATTCCTTGGCTTGCCAGCGAACACAACATTGAAATACAAAATGCGTCAAATTATTTTTATGAGCACAAAGATAATCGAGGCATTCGCCATGCCATGCGGGTCGCTTGTGGACTCGACTCCATGATGCTTGGCGAACCACAAATTTTAGGCCAAATGAAAAAGGCATTTAGTGTTGCTGAGTCTGCAGGTAGTATTGGCCCAACCTTACGCCCCATTTTTCATCACATATTCAGCGCCAGTAAACGTATCCGTACCCGCACAGGTATTGGCATCAATCCCGTGTCTATTGCCTATGCATCGGTTAATCTCATTAAAAAAATTTTCCCAGAAGGCATCAAGGACAAAACAGCGTTTTTAATTGGCTCAGGTGAAACCAGCCAATTGGTTGCTAAATACCTAAAACAAGCAGGGATTACCTCTTTTTTTGTTGCCAGTCGAACGCTTAAAAATGCCACAGAATTATCCAAACAACTTGATGGTAAACCTTTAACCATTGGCGAGATACCAGACGTACTTCCCAATGCGGACATTGTCATTTCAGCCACCGCCTGCCCATTGCCATTTATTAGCCGTGCCCTTGTAAAACGTGCCATGAGAGAGCGCTCACAACAACCCATGTTTTTATTGGATTTAGCCATTCCTAGAGACATTGAACATGACGTACATGAGCTAGATAATGTGCATTTGTATAACGTTGATGACATGCAAAATCTCGTTGATGATGGTTTAACAGAACGAGCTTGTGCAGCCGATCACGCCGAGCAGATCATTGATTATGAACTTGATGAATACATTCGCTGGCACCGATCTCTACGCGCCAAAGACACCATCATTCGTTATCGAGAACACGCCGAAACCATTGCTAATAAAGAATTTAATCGTACAATGAAACGACTCAATTCTGGCAATCTGAGTACCGAAGAAGCCATGAAAGAATTTAAACACCGTTTGCTGAATAAACTCATCCACAAACCTTCCACGGGGCTAAAACGCGCCGCCATTGACGATCGCGAGGATGTCCTTGCTTTAATTTCTTATTTACTAAAAGACTGACCCTAAATGAAAGAATCCATTCGCATTAAACTTGAAAAATTTTCCGACCGCCATGAAGAAATTGCAACCTTATTAGGCCAAGCTGACATCATAAGCGATCAAAAAAAATTTCGTGAACTCTCCAAAGAATACGCTCAGCTAGAGCCTTTAGTAGAAAACTTTAGTCAGTACACGCTCGCTCAAAATAATTTAGAGGAATCAGAGCTTTTAAGTCAAGATTCAGATCCTGATATGAAAGCCATGGCAATCGAAGAAATTAAAAGTGCCAAAAAAAGCATTGTTGATTTAGAAGAAAATTTACAACTCCTATTACTTCCAAAGGATCCAAACGACAATCGCAATGTCTATCTTGAAGTGCGCGCAGGTACCGGTGGTGACGAAGCGTCAATTTTTGCAGGTGATTTATTTCGTATGTATTCACGCTTTTCAGAAGTAAAAGGCTGGGACCTTGAAATTGTCAATGCAAATCATGGCGAACATGGCGGCTACAAAGAAATTATTGCTCGTATAATAGGCACAAATGTTTATCAACAATTAAAATTTGAATCCGGCGTGCACCGCGTACAACGTGTGCCTGAAACCGAATCGCAAGGCCGCATTCACACCTCAGCTTGTACCATTGCTGTTTTACCAGAAGTCGATGAAATTAATGACATTCCCGTCCGCACTGAAGACTTACGT
>CAWVYD010000240.1:0-2615 GCA_963934185.1 uncultured Legionellaceae bacterium
AAGAATGGGTGAGAGTATCGAACGCCTAAGTTAAGTACATCTTAACTAAGTGGCCAGATCCTTTTTGAGCACTTTAAATGATTTTCAAACAGATACGACGAAGCCCGGTTGGCTTAATCGCTTCAAAATGAATGGTCAACACGCGCTAATACAGTCTTAAATATGCATTTTCATTTCAATTGTTTATAGACAAGCTGGACTCTATTTGTTAGCGTTCAATATTCACACATAATGTTACGGGAAGTGATCTTATTCCTCGAGACTATTAAAGCAGGTTTTATGACGTCAGCCACAGCGATGCAAGCAGAAGAAAATATGAATAATTCAAATCCTCACATTTCAAATGTGAAAGAAACACCACTGTCTTGGCTGATTTGGTCGTTAGGCTGTATGTTTTATTTTTATGAATTTTTATTACAAGTCTCACCAGGGATCATGCAAAATGAACTTATTCATGCCTTTAATATCTCAGCACAAGGCTTCGGTTTACTTGGTGGCGTCTATTTTTATTCCTACGCAGGCATGCAGATACCTGCCGGTATTTTATTGGATAAATTAGGCCCTCATAGGCTGATTACGTTTGCAACCTTAACCTGCGCCATAGCAACACTTGCCTTCGCCCATACAAACAACTTTCAAATGGCGTTAGTGGCACGATTTTGCATTGGCTTTGGCTCAGCTTTTGCCGCTGTTGGCGCTATGAAGTTTGCTGCTAATTGGTTTCCAGCGAAACGATTTACTCTGTTAACAGGGCTTATGGTAGCCATTGGTATGAGTGGCGCCATTGGCGGTGAAAAACCTTTAGCGGCCTTTATTCATGCCTATGGTTGGCGTCCTAGCTTTGACATCCTTGGAATTTTTGGTCTACTTCTTGCTGCCGCAATACATTTCATCGCACAAGATTGCCCAACGAAACACTACGAAAAAAAGCCGGGCCTATCACTAAGAAAATCCTTATTCGAGACAAGAGACAACTTAAAACAAGTACTTATTAATAAGCAAGTCTGGTTAGTTTCTACTTATGGCGGTCTTGTCTTTATGGCAACGCCTGTATTTTGCGGTTTATGGGGCGTGCCCTTTTTAGAAGCTAAATATCACGTCCCGTCAGAAACAGCAGCCACCTTGTGCAGCATAATTTTTATTGGTTGGATCATTGGCAGCCCAAGCTGGGGGCTAATTTCTGATAAATTAGGTCGACGAAAACCGCCCATGATTATTGGCTCAATCGTTGCGTTTATTTGTCTGTGCACTGTACTTTACTCGCCTTTATCTAACCTTAATGTTATCGCTGGTTTAATGTTTTTATTTGGTTTATTCTCTGCTGGTTTCTTACCTGCTTTTACCATCATCAAAGAAATAAGCTGCCAAAAAAATTGCGCCACTGCCTTAAGCTTTATGAATATGATGAATATGATTGGAATAGCCGTTGCTCAACCTCTTATTGGCGTGTTACTTGATAAGTTATGGCTAAAAGATAACCCTTTAAACAGCACCATCTTGGAACGAACTTACACTGCTTCGCAATACATAAACGCAATAAGCCTACTACCGATTGGTATGTTTATCGCTATTTTGTTACTGCCTTTTATTAAAGAAACCTATTGCGCTTTGCCTCAGGAAACAAACCCTGAAAAAATGTCATAAAAGAGTACCTTTTTTAGCTAGAAAATTATACAATGCTCCTTTTTTGACGTGTTTTGAAACAGGACTGTCCGCAATGGCTAAGAAAGTATTCATTAAAACCAATGGCTGCCAAATGAATGAGTATGACTCAAGCAAAATGGCAGACGTATTAGCAGTATCCCACAATATTGAACAAACAAAAGACATTGACGAAGCAGACATTCTGTTATTAAACACATGTTCCATTCGAGAAAAAGCCCAAGAAAAAGTCTTTTCACAATTAGGCCAATGGCGTAAATTAAAAGATAAAAATCCTGATTTAATCATTGGTGTTGGTGGTTGTGTTGCCTCGCAAGAAGGCGATGCCATCTTGAAACGTGCGCCTTACGTAGACATGATTTTTGGGCCACAAACCCTGCACCGTTTGCCCAACTTACTTAACAATGCATTGGCAAAAAACAAGGCCATTGTTGACATCAGTTTCCCTGAAATTGAAAAATTTGATCATTTACCCAAGCCACGGGCCGAGGGACCAACCGCCTTTGTTTCTATTATGGAAGGTTGCAGTAAGTATTGCAGTTATTGCGTTGTGCCTTATACGCGTGGTGAAGAACTCAGTCGACCTTTTGATGACGTATTAGCTGAAGTCTATCAATTAGCAGAACAAGGCGTTCGTGAAATCACTCTTTTGGGCCAAAATGTTAATGATTATCAAGGTCTAATGAGTGATGGTGAAATGGCTGATCTTGCTTTATTACTGCAATATTTAGCAACCATTGAAGGCGTTGACCGCCTACGATTTACCACCTCACACCCATTGGCATTTTCAGATAATTTGGTCGATGCCTATGCAACCATTCCAGAACTGGCTGATCACTTGCATTTACCCGTACAAAGTGGTTCTGATCGTATTTTAGCTGCAATGAAACGTGGCTACACTGCCATGGAATACCGCTCACGCATTCGCAAACTTCGTAACATTCGCCCCAATT
>CAWVYD010000241.1:0-2607 GCA_963934185.1 uncultured Legionellaceae bacterium
AATAAACTTAAAAAAACGATTGACATGACATCATGATCGGCGCGCACTTTTTTTTCAAAAAAGCGCGCCAGTTCTTTAGCAAGAAAGGCAATCGCTAGAGGACCGCATGATAAAACACGCCTTATCCTTTAAGTCCCCAATTAGGGGGAGCTCTGTTGTCAATAAGAACTGGATAATGTTTTAAGCTACTTTAGTCCAAAGTCCAATCATAGGTGAGCGCAGGTAGAATCAAACACGCTTTTTAAAAAACGGAGCATACACCCGGTATGTGAGTATTTTTAAAAAGCGTGTTTGGTTCAAGATGCGCCGCCTATGTGCGTTAGGAGCGGGCAACTTTTCTTTCTATGCCAAGCTGCGAAAGCATTTGTGTTGAAATTTCCTCAATCGAATGAAACGTAGAATTTATATAAGGGATATGATTGCTATCAAACATTCTTTCAACGTTCCGGACTTCTTTTTTGCATTGAACTAATGAGGCATAAGTACTATTAGGACGTCTGTCTTGCCGAATGGTGTGTAAGCGATCACTTGAAATGGTAATACCAAAAAGTTTGTTTTTATAGGGAATTAAAGATTTTGGCAGCTCGCCAAAAGACGCATCATCTTCGGTTAGTGGGTAGTTAGCAACGCGCAAACCAAACTGCATGGCTAAATAAATGGACGTGGGTGTTTTGCCGCAGCGCGATACGCCAACAATGATTAAGTCGGCATTTTTATAACCGTTGAGCTTAATGCCGTCATCATGCTCAAGTGAAAAATTTAATGCATTCATGCGTTGTTGATATGAATTAGTATTGCTTAGTCCATGGCTGCGGCCCATGGTGTAGGAGCACTTAGTGCCTAATGTTTTTTCAAGAGGTTCTAAAAACGCATGAAATAGATCATATATTTTTCCTTTGCTACGATTTATTATTTCTCGAGTGTTTTGTTTAATGAGGGTTGCAAAGATGAGTGGTGGGTGTTTATTGGTTTTGTAGGCGTAATTTATTTTTTCAACGGCTTCAAGCGCTTTTTTTTTGCTGTCGATGTAGGGAAGGGTCGTGATATTAAAATCAATGTGTTCGAATTGGCTTAATAGACTGTGGCCTAAGTGTTGCGCGGTAATGCCGGTACCGTCAGAGAGAATAAATACTTGTCGTTTTTCACAAAGGGTATCGTTCATGAGGTTCCTTTTATTCATAGATAAAAAATATCGTACGCGAGCCATTGAGATATGCCAAGGAACATGCATGAAATAACTTCCACACTTAGACTTTCAAATTATGATTAAGCATTGATGTTATGACGCAACAAAAATGGGCTCTTACCCATTTTGTGTTGGAAAATAAGTAAACAGATTAATCTGTGCAACCATCATTAAATCAAAAGGTTATGATCTTATAATAGAACCCGAACATTAGTCGTGTTTTCTAAATTTCCGCATTTATGGTAGGCCTTATATGTATGAAATCAAATCACTTTAATTATTCCTGCCTTTTAAATCAATAAGTTACTGAAGGCCTGAATTTAAAATCACGTCTTAACTCTTGATTTTAAGCTCATAAAAGTACGTTGATTTAAATGGTCGCGTAAAAATTAAACACTATTCATTATGATTTAACCACCTGATTTTAAATGGAAAATAAACATTATATGTCCATATATTTTCCAACA
Organism: uncultured Legionellaceae bacterium; assembly: GCA_963934185.1. Classification (GTDB taxonomy): domain Bacteria; phylum Pseudomonadota; class Gammaproteobacteria; order Legionellales; family Legionellaceae; genus CAWVYD01. The sequence continues at coordinate 1,654 of CAWVYD010000241.1, forward strand.
TAAAATCAGAAAGAGCCAATTTATTTGGTTTTCAAAAAACATTGCTGTGACGTTTTAGATAAATAGGTACTAACATCGTTTATAATTTGTATGCTTTTTAGGTTATGATGATTTGTATTTGGGTAGAGTTTAAGTTGTTTATCACCGTTCGCTTTTTTATAAAGTTCAATGCTATGACGGTAGGGTATTAATTTATCTTGTTTTCCATGTAAGATTAATAGGTTACTTTTATTTATCTGCGCTATTTTACTTAAAGAGTTAAACTTATCCCAGGGCTCTAACGGGCTCCAAGGGTAATGATGATTTGCTAGCGCTTTAATGCTTGTGTAGGGGGATTGTAGGATGATCCCATTGACAGAGTTTTGGGTTGCTAATTCTATGGCAACGCCCGAACCTAAAGACTCACCATAATAGACCAGGCAACGAATATTTTTAGACGCTAAATAATCGTTTGCCGCTTGACCATCCAAATATAAGCCTTGTTCCGTTGGGCTGCCTAAGTTTCCGCCGTAGCCACGATAACTAAAAATTAATACGCCATACCCTTGGTCTAGGTAGTTTTTCACGTAGGAAAAACGATGCCCCCAATGCCCCGCATTGCCATGAAAATAGATAATGGTCGCTTTATTAGGCGCGGCTTTTTTATACCATGCTGAAAGTGTTATTCCATCTTTTGTTTTAAAACTCACTTTTTCCATTGATAAAGCATGATAAGAGGAACGATTAGGTGTTTCTGTTGATGGGAAATAAAGTAAAGAACGTTGGCAAAAATATAAAGCGAAATACGCGGTTAATAATGAAGTCATTATTATAAATAGGTTTTGTTTCCAAAGTTTCATAGGTTTTTTTAATCTTTTTATTTAAGTGTAGTACATTTCTGTAGGCTTACTAGGGCGTGCTGACAATTCATCCCCTAATGCCTGAAAGCGTATTTGTTGTCTTTCTTGCTTTAAA
>CAWVYD010000242.1:0-2586 GCA_963934185.1 uncultured Legionellaceae bacterium
TAACTAAAGCCAATCATCTCCTTCACTCCAAAACGAATTGTCAACACGCCCTAGTAAAGCCATTATAGACTTAGCTAAAGTGGTGAATTTGGACATTGTGGTAGAAGGCGTTGAATAAAAAAGCAGCTAGGTTATTTGCATAAGTACAATAATGAATTATGTAAAAAATCTATTTTAGTACAAGGTTATTATTTTAGTAAGCCATTGTTTGTTGCAGACGATGTTCCGTTTATTAAATCATTGGGTAAAAAGTAAAGCCGACGTTATATTATAAGTCGGCTTAATGCGGTCCAATTATTCTAGAAACTATAAGCGGTCGCTGTTGGAAGGGCTGTAAAGGTGTATTCCCCCAATTAAACGTAAACAGCATGAGCCACCATGACAGGCGCAAATGATTGTGGCGTTGAGGGTGCTAAATAACGGTCTTTATCTAACGTCTCGTCCGTTTCTGCGGGCGGTGCTGAAGGCGTAACGTTTTGTTTTAGTGAGGGGGCGTAGGGTTTATGGAGATCAAATTCTTTTGTTATCGTAACTTTTTTCCCATCTTCAAGATCCCGGGTAATGTCTATTTGTAATTTTTCAGGCACGTTACCAGATTTTAAATTTCGTACTAATGCGATCATATCAGCGTTTGGATTTTGCCAAAAAATTAAGCCATTCGTGGGTTCATCGTTAATGTTAATGGCGCATTCTCTTAATGCTTCATTGACAACGTCTGGATTAATCTTTTTTTCAATTAAATTGTTTTTTTGCTTTTCAGTTAAATAATAACGAGGGTCTGTTGCTAAAGCGCTTTCATTGTTGAGAAGTTGATGAATTTTTTCAATGCCCCATTTTGAGGCTGCCATGCCGGCAGATGCTGCTAAAATGGTTGTACATACAGCGGCGAGTATAGGATTCGAAAAAAAAATTGCACCGAGTATTGCACCAACCATGTAACCTTGCAATGCAGCAAGGGCGGTAATGCTCAGCTTGGCTGCATTGCCGGTAATGTCTTCACCATGAACCATTTCTTCCATTCGGTAATAGGTTTGTGCAACGGTATAACCAATGGTGGCTAAAGCGCCAACAATCAGTGAAGTGGCAATCAATATGCCTGCCCATGAGACTTCTTTTTGTTTTTCTGTATCGGTTTTACTTTGTGAGGGTGCTTGTGGTTGGCTAGGGTAATAGCCGCCACGATTGCGGTTATTATTACCAAATATCATTTGATAAAACATCATGTCGCGCCAAAAATTATCACGGGCGCCATGATAATGGTGAACGTGGAATTGTCTTTCAACATTGGCCCGTGGCGTGGCTTGTGTTTGAGTTGTTGATGTCTTCACGGTTTCTTCAAAGCCATGAGTAATGGCCTTTAAATGAAACTGTGCGGCTTCGGCAAGCCGCTGCTTGTCATCTTCTGAGTAGATGGCTTTAGGGGATATTAAGTAGCTACTTTTTAAGTCTTTCTTCTTCATTATGTTGCGATAATTAGCATTTAATTCTTCTAGACTTATCGTTTGACTATTATAAGAATTTTGGAGTAATTCATTAATGGTATCTTTGAGTGATACAAGCGCTTGTTGTTGGCTAGATCCTGCTAATGCCTTGCTATGTTCTAGTAATTTCATCATTTTTTTTGATAGCAGATCAATTTCGCTTGTGATCTCTGAATTTTTTAATGTCATGAGGTTCCCCTGAAAAATTTAACCCAATTTACTTGATTAAGCTTAAGCGAACCTTAAAGGTTTAATGTCTTATTTCCAAGGAGTTTGGGCCTAAATAAAATATTGAGGGGGGAGCTGCTTAAGATTTAATGTATCCTCTTCATATCACAGGGTAAATACAAAAATATCGATTTAAGCAGGTCAATTTTCTAAGCTTAGTTCCTCAGCAGGCTTTGTTGAATCGCTCATGGTCTAATCAGACATGCGCTTTTTTCACCCACTACTTAAAATGTAACTTTTTTATACCTCTGGCTGTTTTTATGCCAAAAAAAGGGTTGAATCAGAAAGAAATTAAAATAAAGAAGCAAAAATATAAAGTTTCAAACGGGTCTGATTATAACAACAGCCTTAAAAAGCGAGGCGATATTGAAGTTTGGTTATCCCAAGATTTGATTAATAATTGGTATTTTGATGAGCGTATTTATGAGGGTACTGGCTCAACCAAATATTACAAAGATGAGGCAATCATAGCTTGCCATGAGATCCGTCAAGTGTATAAACTGCCTTTTCCTAAAACATAAGGTTTTATTAATTCACTGCTTAAATTGATAAAATTAGACATTAACTGTCCAGAATACACAACACTATCAAAGCGATGAAAAGAACTTAAAATCAAATCTCCTCGTTACACAAAAAAGAGTAAAATGGATGGTAACATTGCAGTGATTGCATTAGATTCAACAGGGTTAAAAAGATTGGGTCGTGATGAATGGCACGTTGAAAAAGATAAGGTAAGTGCTTGTCGTTCTTGGCGTAAAGCACATTTTGGCATTGATGACAATCACTATGTTCAAGCAGCAGTCCTTACTAATAAGTTTATTGATGACGATGAAGTTGTCGATGATTTGTTAAAGCAAATTGATAGAAAAGTAGAGCA
>CAWVYD010000243.1:0-2550 GCA_963934185.1 uncultured Legionellaceae bacterium
CCCGTCATACATCGTTTCAAGCATGTCATTAATAAGTGTCGTTAATGCATCGTCAAACACATCAATTTCAATGGAACGTTTACGAAGTCTTGGATCAGGAAGGTAAATTATTTTTCGAATTGCCATAAGAGGAAGACTTATCTATGATTGATGAAAACTTAAATTATTATCCTTTATTTTATCTTCATATGCAAGTTTATTGTACAATAAGTTGCTCGCTGTAATGATTTACACGTAATATAAAGGCATAAAAAGGAGTATTAATGTGTTTAAAACTCACATGAAAAACTTAAGCCTTTGTGCGTTATTTAGCCTACCGTTCATGAGTCTTAATGCCTATGCTAGCCCATTGCTAAAAGATCTTTACCCTGTGCAATACGTCGTTAAAAAAGGCGATACCATTTATGAAATAGCTGGACGCTATCTAAATCAGCCTTGGCAGTGGCGTAAAATCTGGCGCGATAATCCGCATATTAAAAACCCCAAACGCATCTTTCCTGGAACCGTTTTAGAATTGCGTTATCACGATGGTAAGCCGCACTTAACGGTAAGCAACAACGGAACCTACAAACTGTCTCCGCAAGCTCGGCCTCGCCCTGCAAGCCGCGCCATTCCCGCCATTCACTTAAGCGATATTAAACCCTTTTTAAATCGATCCCGTATTTTTGACAAAGATGAGCTGGCTACCGCCGGTTACGTTGTTGCTTTTAAAGGTGAGCATTTGCGAGGCAGCCAAGACGAACAGATTTATGTAAAAAACTTACAACACCATGCTAAAAGTGGATTAAGTTATGTCATTTACCGCCCCGCAGGTATTTATAAAAATCCAAAAAACCCAACGCTCTGTTTAGGTTATAAAGCAACCTTTATCGGTGACGCGCAGGTCGTTAAAGCAGGCAATCCATCAACGCTTGAGTTAACTCAGATAACAGAGGGAGTGCAAATTAAAGATCGCGTACTCATCAACAATAATCCTGCCTTCAATCTCTATTTTGAACCCAAAGCCCCAAGTATGTTCGTTAATGGTGATGTGATAGATATTTTTGGCGGGCTAGATCAGGTCGCAAGCAACCAAATTGTGGTACTGGATCAAGGAAAAAATCATAAATTAGAATCCGGCGATGTCATTGCGCTTTGGCAACAACCAAGGCCAGTACCTGATCCAATGGATAAAGATAAAATCATCACCCTACCCAAAGAAAAACTCGGTGAAGCAATGATTTTTAAAACCTTTAGTTACACGTCATTCGCCCTCATTACTAATGCAACCCGGTCTATCAAAGCAGGAGATAATTATACCTCGCCATGAATACACGAAATTACCTCGCACTCGCTACCTTAAAAGGATTAAGTAGCCACCAACTCGCCATAATCGTTAAACGTCTTTCTAAAATAGATGACCTATTCCAACTGACATCTAAGCAACAAGAAGACATAGGGCTATCCATACGATTAATACAAGCGTTAAAAAAAACCGATTGGCAAGCCATTGATCGAATGCAGGCATGGCAACAACAAAGCGCGCATCATCACTTAATTACCTATCTGGATACGGCTTACTCAGCACAATTAAAAGAAATTGCTGACCCTCCGCCTTTATTGTTCGCTAAAGGAGACATTGCTTTACTAAATACAAATGCCGTTGCCTTAGTGGGCAGTCGTCGCGCCTCACAACAAGGGTTAGATAATTCACACGAATTTGCAAAAGCATTGGCAGAAAAAAATTACACCATTATCAGCGGATTAGCCCAAGGCATTGATACTAAAGCGCACCTTGGCGCATTAGCTGCTAACGGCAAAACCATTGCAGTAATGGGAACCGGCATTGATCAAGTCTATCCCTACCGAAATCGTTCATTAGCCAATGCCATCGAACAATCGGGTTTACTCTTGAGTGAATTTCCTTTAGACAGCAAGCCCATGCCGTTTCACTTTCCAAGACGCAACCGCATCATATCAGGCTTAAGCCTTGGCATATTAGTCGTTGAAGCGTCACTAAACAGTGGTTCCTTAATCACGGCACGATTAGGCCTTGAACAAGGCAAAGAAGTCTTTGCATTACCAAGCTCTGTCCATAACCCATTAGCCAAAGGCTGCCACCATTTAATCAAGCAAGGCGCAAAATTAATTGAATCCATAGAGGATATTATTGAAGAATTCCCTCCTAATGCTGTGAATGAAACACAAGCATTAAAAGATAATATGATAAAAAAGCTTGAAAGTAACCCACAAACTCTTGTAGAGTTCGTCGGCTATGAGATCACGTCCGTGCATAGCATCATGGCTTTAAGTGATCTGCCTCCCCAAACCGTAAGCTGCCAACTGGTTGAATTAGAGTTAAAAGGCATAATCAAGTCAGTCCTAGGTGGTTATATGAGACTTCATGCATGAACGATGATTTATTAATGGCATTAAAACAATTACTCAAAAATGGTGTGGCACCTAGCCTTGCCTCAAGCTTTGATGACAATGACGCATTATTACAGCTACCAAAGCAACCCGTCCGTACTTACGTTAAACTGGCTTCAAACCATTCCGTTAGAGTATTAC
>CAWVYD010000244.1:0-2549 GCA_963934185.1 uncultured Legionellaceae bacterium
GATTTTTTAAGCAAATATAACTCAAGCCAATCATCTCCTTCACTCCAAAACGAATGGTCAACACGCCCTAGACGTTAAAATAACGTTGATTTTATTTTATTTCAAGGCGTTTGGCTATCAAGGCGCATGCTTGACATAACGTTTTCATTTCCAATGGATTGGGGTTTGTTATGCCAAGCAGGTTGTTAGATAGACTGCGCGCGACCATACATTGCGGTTTTTGAACACGCTTAGGGTGCACAAAAGAACACGATCTAAATCGCAATGTATGGCCTTGCGCAGTATGCGTTCAAAAGGCACGCTTAATAAGCGTGTTTTACTCTGCTTCAGCCATTTCTATGGGTGTTACTTCCATGGCATGCAAACCTCTTTCACCTTTTTGAAGTGTGAAATTGACGTTTTGACCAGCAGTTAATGTTTTATAGCCAGTCCCTTGAATGGATGAGAAATGAACAAATATATCGTCATTACTTCCTTCAGGCACGATAAACCCCCATCCTTTGGCATTATTAAACCATTTTACTTCACCAGTTACCATGAGAAAACTCCTTTTAAATTAACGGTTAAATCGAAATTACACCACATTCCGTTGTTTTATACTGCGTGCGGTCATAACGGCTTATTTATTAATAAGACTTAAAATAAGATACCTCAAAGTATTTGGTGATTCAATGATATTTAACCAAAAAATAGCAATTTACCTCTAATAGTCTAATTCAAGGGCTGTAAATATTGTTACAACGCTTGTTGTGTTAATTTAAACCACCTTCTATACTTTAATTATGTGCTTTATTTGATCACCCGCAAAAAAAGGGGGAATTATGTTAGAAAATCAACTGCTTATATCTATGCCAAGACGAACAGAGTCTGTGTTTGATCAGATATTAGTCTATGTCTGTGAACATAATACCAAAGGTGCGGTGGGATTAATCGTTAATTGCCTTACCGAGTACCCGTTAGAATTTATTTTCGATCAGCTTGATATTAAAAGTAAGACACAGAAAATTTCTGAGCAAAAGATTTTTTTTGGTGGTCCAGTACAGCAAGACAGAGGCTTTGTACTTCATCGCCCATTTAAAGGTTTCAAAGCTAATCTAGCACTTAACAATGAAATTTGTGTTTCAACCTCAAAAGAAATCTTAAAACGCATTGCTAAAGGTGAGGGTCCCGAAGATTCATTGGTAACGTTAGGCTATGCGGGGTGGGCGGCTGATCAACTTGAAGAGGAGATCCGAGAAAATTTATGGTTAACCTGCGACGTGGATGAAAATATTTTGTATAATGTGCCTGTTGAAAAACGCTGGCAAACCGCAATAGATTCTTTGGGGTTTGATGTATCGCAATTAATTACTGTGGCAGGCAATGCTTGAATACAAATAAACGACTCTTAGGCTTTGACTTTGGTATGAAACGCATTGGCGTTGCCATTGGTCAAACGGTCTCAATGAATGCGTCTGCGTTAAAAACGCTCAATGCAAAAGACGGCGTACCTAATTGGGATGAACTGTCAGACTTGATTAAAGAATGGCAACCCGATGCGTTGATTGTTGGCCTTCCATTGAATATGGATGGTTCAAATCAACGGATTACTTTTTCGGCAAAAAAATTCGCTAAAAAATTAAGAAGTCGTTTTCAATTGGTGGTTCATGAAGAAGATGAGCGGTTGTCGACCATTGAAGCAAGAGCACTTTTGTTTGAAGAAGGCGGTTATCGTTCTTTACAAAAAGGTAATATTGACAGCATGGCTGCGGTTGTTATCATCGAGCAATGGTTAATGTCTCACTGTACTTAATTATGTCTCTTCATTCATTACTCGATATTGCGTCATTACCCAAGGCTGTTTTTTATGATCTGCTTGAATCAGCAGGTAACATTTCTAACGGTTACTTGCCAAAATTAAATGCCAAAAAAACAGTCGCTAATCTTTTTTATGAAAACTCCACTCGCACATTAATTAGCTTTGAACTGGCGGCAAAACGATTAGGTTTGTCTTGCACCAACGTAAATATTGAAGCTGGTTCAGAGGCTAAAGGTGAGCAGTTCTTCGATACCTTAAAGACGCTAGCGGCCATGTCCATTGATGTCTTTGTTATTCGCCATCAAAAAGAAGCGTTAATTTTAGAGGCGCAAAAAGCGCTACCCAATAGCCATTTTATCAATGCCGGTGACGGCATGAGGGCTCACCCAAGCCAGGCATTATTAGACGCCTTAACCATTTCGCAGCAATTTGCCGACACGTCCCAATTAAGTGTCGCTATTGTCGGTGATGTGCGCCATTCACGTGTCGCAAAATCGCTTATTTTAGCCTTACGCTACCTTGGCATTAATGACGTACGTTTATGCGCACCTTCCTACTTTCAGCCATTAAAGCCTTTACCTGGCATAACCCTAGAACCGTCATTGCCTAAAGCACTTGAAGGGGCTCATGTGATTTATTCGCTTAGGGTTCAAAAAGAACGATTTAGTAACGCGGTTGACTGGTCCTTGGATGATTACATCAATGATTATAGGTTAACCAGTCAGCGGCTAAAGAATGTTGCAAAAAAGCA
>CAWVYD010000245.1:0-2526 GCA_963934185.1 uncultured Legionellaceae bacterium
CACACCATTACGAATTAATGCACTCTATAAAGCACTTTTAACGGATATTGAAGAAGTAATCTTTGCCTATGTAGCCAACGGAAAGGAAGATACGTCATTTTAGTATTGATATTTATGCATGTTTTGAAGGGACTTGGTTATAATCTCAAGTTATTGTCCAGATGTATCTGTACCACCCACCGTTATTTCATCTATTTTTAGGGTAGGCTGACCAACACCAACAGGTACTGACTGCCCGTCTTTTCCGCAAACGCCTATTCCATCATCTAAAGCGAGATCATTTCCTATCATTGATATTCTTTTCATTATTTCAGGTCCTGAACCGATAATCGTTGCGCCTTTTACAGGATCCGTTATCACTCCATTTTCAATTAAATAGGCTTCACTGGCAGAAAAAACAAATTTACCGGAAGTTATGTCAACCTGACCACCACTAAAATTAACCGCATATAAGCCTTTTTTAACCGATTGAATGATTTCTTCCGCTTCATACTTTCCATTAAGCATGTACGTATTCGTCATGCGCGGTATAGGCATATGAGCATATGACTCTCGCCGGCAATTTCCTGTTAGCTCTGCGTTCATTAATCGAGCGTTCAAGGAATCTTGCATATAACCTTTTAATATTCCATCTTCAATCAATGTTGTATTTTGTGTTGGTGTACCTTCATCATCAATGTTTAACGATCCTCTTCGACCTGGCAAGGTCCCATTATCAACAATCGTTACCCCTTTGGATGCGACTTGCTGGCCAATAAGATCTGAAAAAGCAGACAATTTCTTACGATTAAAATCCGCTTCTAAGCCATGGCCAACCGCTTCATGCAATAAAATTCCAGGCCAGCCAGCACCTAAAATCACAGGCATCATACCTGCTGGAGCTGGTTTTGCTTTTAAATTTAAGACCGCTTGTCTCACTGCTTCTTTTGCAAGCCCTTCTGCCATTTCATCGTCATAAAACCTCTGATAGCCATCACGCCCACCACCACCACTTCGGCCACTCTCTCTTTCATTTTTATCTTCAACAATCACACTTACATGTAAACTAACTAAAGGCCGAATATCAGCATTCATGCGCCCTTCACTGTTTGCTATCATAATAATTTCGTAACAACCGGATAAGGATGCATTCACTTGGATCACGCGTGGATCCTCTGCCCGAGCAATGGTATCAACCAACGTTAAGAGTTGCAGTTTTTTTTCTGTTGGAAAGGAGTCTAATGGATTGATTGATGCGTAATAAATGGCTGATGTTGGCGCTACATAGATTTTAGGTGAGCTTGTTTCTCCTAAACTAACAATACTTCTCGCAGCAGTAGCCGCGTCAGTTAAAGATGAAAAAGCAATGTCGTCGGTATAAGCAAAGCCTGTTTTTTCTTGACTAACCGCGCGAACCCCTACTCCTTTATCAATGTTAAATGTGCCACCTTTGATTTCAGAATCCTCAAGCGCCCAACTTTCATAAAACGTATTTTGAAAATACAGATCGGCATAATCAACGTTTGGTGTCATTAATAACGATAAAACAGATTCAATCTGTGACGTGCTTAATTCGGAAGGTTCTAATAAAAGAGTACTCGCAATAGACATAGGATCAGACATTTTTATCTCACAATTTTCGATGATTTAAACAAGGGAAGGTTTCACGTGTGCGTATCATACGCTCAATATCAATAGCAGCAATAGCAATAGTCACTTCACTTTCATTGCAGGAAGTCTCAACGTTACCCCAAGGTGAAATAATCATGCTATGACCATATGTTTTGCGTCCATTTTGATGCTCTCCACCTTGATTCGCTGCTAACACGTAAGAAAGATTTTCAATCGCTCTGGCTTTTAATAACGTGTGCCAATGAACTTTACCAGAATCAAACGTAAAGGCTGCCGGTACAATAAGAATGTCTGCGCCCAGCTCTCTTAATTGACGATAAAATTCAGGAAAACGAACATCATAGCATACCGACAAACCAATGCGCCCTACCGGTGTGTCAATAACTTTTAATTGCGTGCCTGCGCATGTTGAATTAGATTCTTTATGTGACTCGCTCGAAGATACCTGCACATCAAATAAATGCATTTTGTCGTAACGGAGTACGCACTCACCTTCTGAGTTGAAGACTAAACAACTGGCATAACAACGCGCAGGATCATCACTTGCAAGTGGTATGGTTCCTGCAACAATCCACAATCTATATTTTTTTGCCATTTGGCTAATCGCTAATTGAATAGGACCACTCATATACGTTTCAGCCAAGGCTAATTTATCCGATTCATTTAATCCCATAAAAGCAAAGTTTTCCGGTAAAACGGCAAGTCTTACTTGCTTAGAAGCAGCCAAAGCCAACAAGGTTTCAACCTTTTTTAAATTTTCAGTAACGTTAGCACAAGACGTCATTTGTATTACTGCCACGTTATTTTTCATAAAGATATTATTTTCCTATTCCCATTGTCTCAGAACGCTTATCAATGCTCATCTCATTGGATTTTATCAAGTGATTTTGATAACGAGTCGATAGTGGCTCATCA
>CAWVYD010000246.1:0-2522 GCA_963934185.1 uncultured Legionellaceae bacterium
TTTAGATGGTCTAACTCACTCGCAAACGGTGCCTATCATGGCACAAGAATATTTACCGGCCATTAAAACCGGAGGGGACAGACGAATTTTGATTGTGGATGATTACGTCGTACCCTACGCCCTTGCCCGTATTCCACAAGGCGATGACGAACGCGGAAACTTAGCCAAAGGCGCCAAAGGTGTCGTGCTTTCGATTACTGAACATGAAAGAGCTTTGGTGGCTCGCATACTACCCACGCTAAAAGCCAAAGGCTTAATATTTGTTGGCATTGATGTCATTGGTGAGTGCATTACTGAAATTAACGTAACCAGCCCAACCTGCATTGTTGAAATTGAAAAGGCGACAGGCGAAAAAATTGCCGAACGTTTAATAAAACATTTAATAAGCGTTAAAGAAAACACTCAATAATTAAATTATTGAAAAAGGATTTTTCATGAAAATACGACAGGTATTAATAAGAATTTCCTTAATGACCTTCAGCATGAACCAGGCTTAAGGGGCAACCATTACGCCTCTTTGGGAGCCCTTTAAGTCGCAAATGAAAAATTATCAGCTAGTCAATACCCCCATGCAATTGCTAAGCGCCACACATTTTTCAGCGCGTAGCAATTACCAACTGAACTTTATTTACCAAAACCAAACAGACAGCATTTTAGGCTTAGGCAAAACAAAGCTTACTAAAAATACGTCTTTCCTAAGCAGTGGCATATACGCCAGCGGTACAAATCCAGGCATCACCTTAGCATCAAAGCGCTGACAGCAATACAAATTTATACGATTCAGCAATCACTTTTTTAAACTCAATTGGACAACAAACCACGCAAGTTTCAGCCAACACATTAAACATTGGCTTAAAGTATCACTTCAAATCATTCATGATTTAAAAGCAGTGTCAAAGAGAGTGTGAGCAAAAGCGATTGCCTTTCACACCCACACTATGGCGCAGCCATAAGGTGCGAAGCGCCGGCCGACACTCACACTAATGCCTTAATTCAATGGCATTGCTTTCACACTCACACCAATGACTTTTTAATTGTAATAGCCCATCGCTTCAAGCTGTTCATCTAAGCTTGGGTGGGTTGTAAAAGGCGAGGCAAATGTTTGGCATTTGCTGATATCTGCAGGATCGAACACATACGCTTCACGGCGAATTTCATCCAGTGCCATTTCACTGTAGGCCTCACCTAAACTTTCCATTTTCTCAAATTGAATGTCATTAATTTTTTTTATTGCATTGGCTAAAGGCTCATTATCAGACATCACTTTTACTGTCATCTGTTGCGCTTGTACAATTCTTTCTGGCCTTAAGACAAAACGCATAATAAATGTCATCGCAGGAATGATAAAACGAACCACTTTTAAACCACTAAAGAAAAATTTAATTAAAGGATTAGGATCCCTATCTCGATTTTTACCATATAGGTAGGCGTGATAAACCAAGTCAAACACGATTAAAAAGAAGTTACTGACAAACGCTAATACCAGCGTTAAACGCTGATCAAGCGCTTTCAATTGGCTAAGTTGCATAAGCATAATGGCTTGTATTTCTTTAGGTTCTAATGCTTCGAGTAAACCTTGGCTTAAGACCATCATAGAATTTTTTGCACTAAAGCCACTAACGAACGCATTGAGTACGGGCGTATGCGCAATGAACAATTTAGGCGAATGCGACAATCCCATTTTTTTAGACATTGTGATTAAAAGGTCATTAAGAGGATGCGAGGTTTCATTTGCATTTAATTTTAAAACAGCCGTTGTGTTTAGCCCCGTTAACATTAAGCGTCGATGAAAAAAATATAATAATACAATCCCTACCAGTCCTACCAGTAAGAGGCCATAGGTAGCGTAAGCAATCAGCTGAAAAGTGGCTAATTGCTTGCATACCAACCACCAATCTAGCGCTAACCAATATTTATTAAAAACCACATCCATCACAAAGCCCATGCCAAAACTTGCCAGGAAAAATGAAAACACTAACAGATAAGAATAAAATGTATTACGCTTAACGCTTACCTGCCAGTCCATCTTTTTCTGTGATTTTACGTCCATAGATCGTCTCTATTGCATAACAAAGAATTAGTTTATCAAAATCTAATTAGGCTGTGTTAATAATTCCTATCATTACCAGACAAAGGTTCAACAAACCTTATGATATACTGCGCGCGGTCATAAATTTTGCTACTTCGGCAATGCGGCGAATGTTTTAAGCTCTATCCGTATCCGTAGAGCCTAAGTTTTTATTTAACCCATGGCACACGTTATCACCATCGAGCAACATGATATGAATGCCTTGCTGCGTGAGTGTTAATCGCGCTTCGCTGACTAGGGCGTGATGGTAAATATTTCCAGATCGCCTTAACGCAAAATCAATTCAACCACACGCGACGGTTTCATTACTAAGCCTATCAACCAGTTAGCCCTTAATACGGTAATAAAATCACTACTAGGAGGCCTCCTTCAGGACGATTTTTGGGGCTATACAGAATCAAGTGGTTAGTTCATTATATCGTCATTAAAAATA
>CAWVYD010000247.1:0-2468 GCA_963934185.1 uncultured Legionellaceae bacterium
AAGCCACTCGTAAACGTTGCATTGAAAAAATGAAAGCTGGAAAAATTGACATCATTGTTGCAACCGACGTTGCTGCTCGTGGTATCGATATTGAACGTGTTTCTTGCGTTATCAACATGGACATTCCTTTTGATCACGAAACATACGTGCATAGAATTGGCCGAACAGGTCGTGCTGGACGTGACGGTGATGCCATTTTATTAGTAAGCCCGAAACAACAACGTATGCTTAAAAGTTTAGAGCGCACAACCAACAGCCCGATTACTAAATTAGCCTTACCATCAGCAAAAGATCTTAATGTTAAGCGCATCGAACTGTTCCAACAAAAAACAATAGGACTGATTGAAAAATTAGACCTTACTGCTTACAAAACCATGCTTTTAGAATTCATTGAAGCCAATGAACTGGACCTTATGGACGTGGCAGCAACCTTAGCGCATTTGGCCCAAGGCAATCAGTCATTATTAAACAAGCGTAATGATAAAGACATTAACTCCGAATTTTTCGGTGGCGGCGGCAGCTTTAACGCCGGTGCAGACAAAAGACGTTCACGTTTTGGCCGTGATGACAAAATCTCTTTTGGTGACCGTGGCGAACGCAGTTCTCGTCCTGGCAAAAGCGGTGGTGCTTCTTTTGAGAGACGCAGTGGTGGCAATGCAGGCCGTAGTAATGACAGCAGTGTTGAAACAGGCATGGCACGTTACCGCTTAAACATCGGCCGTAATGACGGCGTAAAACCTGGCAACATCGTTGGCGCTATCGCTAATGAAGCCAAGCTTAGCAGCCGTGCGATTGGCCGAGTAACGATTAATCCAAAATTCAGCTTAATTGACTTACCAAACGATTTACCTGCAAGCACATTAAAAACGCTTGAAAGAGGCCAAATATTAGGCAAACCTATTCTTTTAAGTAAAGAAGTTTAAGCAAAGAAAACGCTTAGCTTTTAATCCACCTTTTTTCTTAACAGTAAGTCTTTCTTTAAAGGCTTACTGAATAGAATGCATCACGTTAAACAAACATACTCCCTCCCTTAATTCCCTGGCTACCTTGTCCTATCAATAATGACCCCTTTCTTACTATTGGACTTTGGATAAGACAGTATAAAAAATCACCAAGCAAGCCTTCTTAAACTCTGCGCTAATAGAGTAACAAGTAGTGGGGTAGGCATTTTATCCATGGCTCGCTCACTCTTCGTTCGACTTTGCTTGACTTCCGAAAATGCCTACCCGACCACTTTTAGCGCTTTTTTTAATCAGTCAAGAATAATGAATTTAAAAAATTATTAATATGACATTCAACGCACTTTTATTTTCAAAAAAGCGCGCCCGTTCTTTAGCAAGAAAGGCAACCGCTCTCTAGGGCGTGTTGACAATTCATTTTGAAGCGCTTGAGCCAACTGGAAAGAGCGGTGTGGGTGCTAGGCGTTTCACGCCGTGTCGGTGAAGGGTGTGGGTGTAGGAACAAAGTGAATGCCGTTCACACCCCAAAGCCATTGAATTAAGGAAGTCATGAGCGAAAACGATTGCATTTCACACCCACACTATGGCGCAGCCATAAGGTGCTAAGCGCCGGCCGACACTCACACTAATGCCTTAATTCAATGGTATTGGTTCACACCCACACACATCACAGACACCGTGCGTAAAACGCACCACACTCACACTGTATCGAAGTCACACCACTTAATGTCAGCCATGGTTTTGGTTTGGTCGTCAAAACTCATGCCAATTAAATAAACCGGCCGCTTGTCCGCTTTAAATTTATCCGCGTATTTTTTATCAATGATTTGTTTTATTGCATCATCGGCTGAGCCATACTTTGCCAGCTTAAATTCAATGATGAGTATTTTATCGGGCATTTGAATGGTTAAATCAATGCGGCCCGTTGACGTGGTATCTTCAGCGGTTAAATCGTAACCAAGCGCAGCAAAACAGCTGTAGATAATGCCAGCGTAAAAGCCTTCGTATTGCCCCATGGGATTGTTACGATACCAATCATGTGGAATCGAAGAAAAATGAGCATTGAATATCTCTTTTAGATCATCGAAACAGGCTGATTTTAATGCGCAATCTACTCGCGCTAAACTTCTCCCTTTGGTTTCAATATTGGTTCCTAAGGCAAACAGGCTGTCATTTAAACTCGCCTTAACCTCTAAGTTCGGATAGCTTAATATATAGCCATATTGGGTGCCAATTTGAGATATTTTTTTAACGGTGAGGTAACCTGTTTGAAATAATAGCGCATTAATAGGAATATTATTTACTTCAAACGTTGATAGATCGCTGTCGCTAATGAGAACGGATTCAAAGCTTGGCACATAGTATTGTTTTTTTTGCAGTAATTTGATTAAAAAGGTAGGGGTTGCTGTTTCAAACCAATAATTTTTATAACGATAATCATTATTACAAAAAAGTAAAATATCAAAAGGGTTATAGACTTTTTGTGATTCCACGCCAGTAAAGTCATAA
>CAWVYD010000248.1:0-2467 GCA_963934185.1 uncultured Legionellaceae bacterium
TTTTTAAATAAGAGATAATCATGAAAACAGAAGACGTATACCCTAAAGTCCGTGACATTATTGCGGACGTACTTGTATTAGATGAAGATGAAATTCAAGCCAGCAGTCGGTTAATTGCTGACTTAGGTGCTGAATCGATTGATTTTCTTGATTTAGTCTTTCAATTAGAAAAAGAATTTAAAATTAAAATTCCTCGTGGCCAGTTAGAGCAAGATTCTCGTGGCAGCTTATCTGCTGAAGAATTTGAAAAAGGCGGCGTGGTAACAGCAGCAGGCATGACGGCTTTAAAAGACTATTTCTCTGAATTGCCAGCAAAAAACTTTGATAAACCTATTAAAACCAATGAAATTCCAATGTTGTTTACGGTTGAAACCTTTTGCCAGGTGGTGATTAAAGCCGTTGCTGCAAAAGACGCTGCAAGCGCGTAAATAACGATGTCTTTCCTATTGGTTGATCGCATCACAACATTTGAATCGGGCAAACGGGTGGAAGGGGTTAAACACATATCTGCTTCCGAGCCTTATTTAACGCGTATGGCAGGCTCCGATAGGCCGACCTTTATTTCATCACTCATTGGTGAAGCGGTTGGCCAACTTGCGGCTTGGTCTGTTATGCATGCGCTTGATTTTAAAAAGCGGCCTGTGGCTGGCATTGTCTCAAAGGTTAATATTTTTGATGACGTGCACATTGGCGATACGCTGCGTTTATCGGCAACGATTGATGCGCTGGATGGTGAAGCGGTCGAATACCACGGCGCTGCTTATGTGGGCGATCGCAAAGTCTTTGAAATTGAAAGTGCGATAGGGCCAATGATGGCAATGGCAGAGATGAACCTTGAAAAGGAGGTTCGCGCTCAATTCAATCAGATTTTAAGCTTGGATGACGCTTTTTCTTTTGGTGACGTTGAGTCAGAATGCGTTGATGATTTTCAAGCTGAACTTGAGCAAGCAGCTCAAGCAAACGTTGTTGATAGCTTTGATAAATTATTAGAAATGAATCAAGCCGGCGAAACCATCGCCGAAAAATTAGTAAGCCAATCGGCGCCGTATTTTATCGATCACTTTCCGTTAAAGCCTGTATTGCCACTGACCATTTTATTAAGCTGTAAAATTCAATTGGTATTTTATTATTTAAAACGTTATTTTCCCAGCGAAACTTTTTGTGTTCGCTCGGTACGTAAAATAAAAATGGGCCAATTTGTGTCGCCAGGCGAAGTGCTTCAAACCAAAATGAAAGTAAAACAAAAAGACGGACAAACGCTGTTTCAATTTAAAAGTTTTGTCGCTCAAAAACGCGTGTGTGTTTGCGAAGTTATTGTGGAACAAGGGGAACCTTCCGAATGAAAAAAAGAGCAGTTGCCATTACAGGCATTGGCATTGTCTCGCCACTTGGTAACGACAAAGACAGCACGTGGGATAGTTTAATTAACGGCGGCAGCGGCATTGCAGGCATTACGCATTTTGATGCCAGCCATTTTCCAACGCGCATTGCCGCAGAAGTTAAAAATTTTGATGTGTCAAAACGCGTACCCGCAAAGCTTCAAAAATACGCCACCAGTTTTACCGGTTTTGCATTAGCAGCGGCAGATGAAGCATTTCAAGACGCAGGCATTTTGCCTAATGATGAAACGAGTAGTCGATGGGGCATTGTGGTTGGCGCGGGCATGATGAACACCGAATTTGATTACTTAGAACGCTTTCAAGAAGTGGCTGCCAAAGAAGGCGACGTTGACTGGACTTCCTTTAATCAAGGCTTTGATGAGTTTTATTCATCGGGTGATTTTGGTAAAACCATCGCAAACTCTGGTTTGTCATTATTAGCTCAGCATTATCAAATTAAAGGTTACAGTAATTCTGTGCATACGGCTTGTGCCTCTGGCGGTCAAGCGCTTGGCTTAGCCTTACAAACCATACGTCGCGGCGATGCGGATTACATGCTTGCGGGCGGGTTTGATTCAATGATTGACCCTGTTGGTTTATCAAGCTTTTGCTTACTCGGCGCACTTTCAACTGAAAATGACGCACCGCAAAGTGCTAGCAGACCGTTTGATCATACGCGAGCCGGTTTTGTCTTAGGCGAAGGCGCAGCGTTTTTAATTTTAGAAGACAAAGAAAAAGCCTTAGCGCGTGGCGCAAAAATATACGCATTATTATCTGGCGAAGGAAACTCATTAAGCAGTTATCGTATTACGGATTCTCATCCCTCCGGCGATGGTGCGTTGCAAGCGATAGAAGGTGCGTTGCGTGATGCTGGCATTAAGGCGGAAGATGTTGATTACATTAATGCGCATGGCACTTCCACCAAAATGAATGATTTCAGTGAAACCAATGCGATTAAACACGTGTTTAAAGAACGTGCGTATGACATTCCTATTAGCTCCACCAAAAGTCAGACCGGGCATTTGATTGCAGCGGCAGGCGCCATTGAAGCAGCGTTATCGGCATTAATCATTCATAATCAAACCTTA
>CAWVYD010000249.1:0-2444 GCA_963934185.1 uncultured Legionellaceae bacterium
CAAGACCAAACCAATCACCACGACCAAATGCAATTAATGACTGAGTTAATTGATAGCCGTCGCCAAACTGATCAGCCCATGGATCAAGATAAACATACAGACGCTGCATACGATAATCTGAAGAGCTAACAACAAAAAAGGCGAAAATAGCAAGCGCAATAGCCGAGAGACCGAATTGCCAAACGCGCACTCCGCCTAGAAAAAGCATACCCAGTGCAGCGGTAGATAATACAACCACAGCGCCAAAATCAGGCTCTAAGATTAACAACCATACAAAGAAAGACATAATGATCAACGGATTAAGAAAGCCTAACCAATGGCTTCTAACCAATTCATGCTGACGTACTAAATAATTACCGAGATAAACAATAACACCAAGTTTTGCGACCTCTGAACCCTGCAAAGTAAAAGGCCCCAGTGCTAACCAGCGTGTTGCTCCATTAGCTGTTCGACCAAAACCTGGAATTAAAATTAAAACAAGAATGACAAAGCTGGCCATCAATAAATAAGGGCCACTTTTTTCCCATAAAGACAACGGAATTTTAAACGCTATCACTGATGCCACACAGGCAATCACGATATAAACCAAATGACGACGCGTATGAAATAAAGCATCACCATAACGCTCACTGGCATAATCCATCGATGCCGAGCAAATCATTACTAACCCAAGCGACACTAATGCGCACACACAGGCTAATAAGATAAAGTCGATAGAAGGCACGTTAGCGCCTAAAGATGATGGTGAAAGCCGAGGCATTATTGTTGCACCTCCTGCTGATTAATAGCTAAGGCGGCAACGGCTGCTTTAAATGTATTGCCGCGCTGTTCAAACCCACTAAACATATCGAAGCTGGCACAGGCAGGTGATAGCAATACTAGGTCGCCAGCCTGACTATTAGATTCAGCGACACTTACAGCCTGCTCAAGACTATCAACACGTAAAACTTCATGCTGATCTGAAGCTAAAGCAGCAATAGTATCTGCACCCTCGCCCAACAAAATCAACTTACATGACAAAGGCTTTAAGGCTGTGATTAGCGCTGAGAAGTTAGCCCCTTTCGTTTGGCCACCCGCAATCAAAACAATTTTACCGGTAACCGAAGAAGATAACCCTTTAAGGGCAGCAACCGTGGCACCCACATTCGTCGCCTTAGAGTCATTAATATAGCGAACGCCGTTAACGTCACCCACCCATTCGCAGCGATGTGGCAAACCCTTAAACTGTTTAATAGCCGTTTGCATAGCGGGTAACGGAAAGCCTGCTGCATCACCAATAGCCAATGCAGCTAAGGTGTTTAAAATATGGTGATCACCAATTAAAGGAATATCAGACACCGGCATGAGTGACTCAAAACCTTTAACTAAATAACGCTGGCCTTGAATCTCTTTAACGCCGAACTGACCTAAATCAGGAATATCCAAGCCAAAACTTTTAATTGAAACATCAACAGTTCTTAGCGGCGCCGTTAAATGATCATGTCGATTGAAAACAATATGTTTCGCACCACGATAAACACGCTGCTTAGCTTGATGATAAGCCATCATGGTTAGATGCCTATCCATGTGATCGGCACTGACATTTAATAGGCAAGCCACTTTAGACTTTAATTCTGAACAGCGTTCTAACTGAAAACTAGACAACTCAAGCACATAAGCTTCACGGCTTGGTGATAATAAATTTAAAGCAGGCTCACCCAAATTACCGCCAACACCGGCATTAATATTCGCGCACTTCGCCATTTCACCCACTAGGGTGGTAACGGTGCTTTTTGCATTGGAACCGCTAATCGCAATAACTGGGGCGGCAGCATGGCTAGCGAATAAATCAATGTCTCCACTAATTACAGCACCACGCGCAATCGCCGTCGTAAACAAAGGATCATCCTTTGAAATACCAGGGCTTATATAAATCTCATTTGCCCCATCAACCCATTCTTCATGCCCATCACCTAAGCGAATATCTACATGAGGAAATTCTTTTAATACAGCTTCAATTTCTGGTGGCTGCTCACGCGTATCCAAAACACTAAATGACAAACCCAGACGCAAAAAATGACGTATGCAGGATGTGCCGGTAATACCCAGCCCCACAATTAAACGTCTTTTATCTGTTTGGATTAAATTCATTAAGTTTTTTTCAGTAAATTCATTAATAATTAAACTATCATTTTCTATATGGACCACATTGGCACACATAGAAATAACGATTTAGCGCAGCTTTAGCGTTGCCAAACCAAATAACACTAGCATTACAGTAACTATCCAAAAACGGACAATCACGCGCGGCTCAGGCCAACCTTTCAATTCAAAATGATGATGCAAAGGCGCCATCATAAAAATACGCTTACCCCTCAACTTAAATGAGGCAACCTGTAAAATAACGGAGAGTGTTTCGGCAACAAAAATCCCTGCCATAATAAAAAATACAATTTCATGTCGCG
>CAWVYD010000250.1:0-2436 GCA_963934185.1 uncultured Legionellaceae bacterium
TTACATTAAAATAATTAAATCGCAGGGTGTTGCACTTCACTTGTGAAAAGACGGAGAAGGCTAAGCATACAATATTCTGAATATATTGAGGTGTTTTACAACCAAAAAAGAACTCACTCGGCGAATGACTACTCTTCTCCAGTGACAATTGAAAGAATGATGAAATTTATTTAATTATTTGTCCGTAAAACTGTTACTAGCTCACTTTTTTTTCTTTCGTGCCGTAATGTTTAATGCTTCAACAAACAAAGAAAAAGCAATGGAACAATAAATGTAGGGGCGGGGTACATGAAAATGAAACCCATCGGCAATTAATACCATGCCGACCATTAAAATAAAACTAATGGCTAACATTTTAATGGATGGATTTTTTTCAATAAAATTACTTAAGGGTACATTGGCAAAAATCATGACGCCAATCGATAAAATAATCGCTACTACCATAATATAATATTCTTGCACCATACCTATCGCTGTCATTATGCTGTCGAGAGAAAAAATTAAGTCAAGAACACCAATTTGTAAAATGACCATAAAAAATGTCTTTGTGATTGCTGTTTCTTTTTCCTCTTCAGGTGTAAATTCAGCATGTATCTCTGACGTTGCTTTATAAATTAGAAAGATTCCGCCTGCGGTAAGCAGAATGTCTCTTAAGGATATTTGAGTGCTGTTAACGCTGATAATAGGGTGTGTTAAGCCAGATAAGAAGCTAATAAAAGATAAAAGGAGTAGTCGAAGTATTAAAGCCAAACCAAGGCCAATAACGCGCGCTTTAGCACGTTCATTTTTAGGTAGTTGACTGCTTGCAATGCTAATAAATATTAAATTATCAATGCCTAAGACAACCTCTAAGAAAAGCAGGGTCATTAGGCTAAGTAATAAATGTCCGTATTCCATTATTATCCCTCTCAGTTAAAAGAAGATTTTACCATCGATAATAATAGACTATAGGATTTTATTTGTTTTGGAAAAATAGTTATTGATTTCAATAAATGTATATTTTCTAAAAAAGTATAATTTATAGTTTTGGAATGACGTTGCTTAGTTAGTTTTTTAATGTCGAAAAGTCACATCACTTTCTTCGTCATCACTCATATCTGCAGTGCTGGCAACACTGTGTGTATCATCATTCAAATCTTCTTTTTTACTTTCAGGATAATCTTTATCAAGCGTAGCTGTAACGTCTTCACGTAACGCCTGCACAGATTCATACCTTGTCGCTATTTTTTTGATTTGATCTTTGGCTTTTGTTACGCAATCCCAATCTGGGGGCAGTCGGTGATTAGGTACACCAACTCTTGAGGGTTCATTTGAATATTGAATTTCTCGGGCCTTACCTAGTGCAACCTTCGAGTCGATATATCGCTCTAACAAGTTATTCTCAACATCTTTAAGTGCATTTTCACAGCCTATTAGGTTTTTTTCAGTGGGGTTTGATTTTGCATTATCAATTAATTTAATTAACGCACCATAATCCTCCTTGTCATGTTTAAAAATGCAGCCAAGCATGGAGTTATGTCTTTTACTGTCTATCGCCTCGAGATTGCTTCTTGCATGTTTCAGTTTATTAGCTTGCTCTTCGGCTGAATTACTAAATGCTGGGCACATATATATTCTTTCCCATGAAGGGGTTGTGTAATTATAGCGCACAGCGCCTTAAAATGTATCTTGATAGAGTTTGTACTATCCGTAACGTTCCACATGAACTGATATAAGGAACGTTTATTCTCTGTTATGTATGGTATAAACTGTGATTTAATTTATGTGTTAGGTCTATATTTATGAAACGGTTAGCACAGTTTGGTTTATTATTTTGTTTAATGGGTTGTCTGACGGGCTGCGCGAAACCCCGGCCAGATGATGTGAATAACATTTGTTCTATTTTCAAACAATACCCAAACTGGTATTGGGCAACAAAAGACGTTGAAACACGCTGGCGTGTGCCTGTTACGGTTCAAATGGCCATTATGCATCAAGAGTCTCATTTTTCAGCGATAGCTAAGCCGCCTCGTACTAAATTGCTTTGGATAATCCCTTGGAAACGACCCTCAACGGCTTATGGTTATACGCAAGCACTTAATCAAACATGGGCGGAATATAAAAAGGACGCAGGTAAATATTTAGTCAATAGGGATGACTTTTCAGATGGTGCGGACTTTGTTGGTTGGTATGGGTATCAAGCCTATAAAAAAGCGGGAATAAAACGGAATGATGCGTATCGTTTATACCTTGCTTATCATGAGGGAATTGGTGGTTATCAACGTCAAACCTACTTAAAAAAACCTTGGTTAGTGAAAGTGGCTCGTAAAGTAAAGCGCCAACAAGCACGGTATGAAAGTCAGTTAAATCGCTGTAAGACAAGCTTGGAAACAAAACCATGGTGGCGTATTTGGTAATTTAAGGGTAATAAGGGGAAATTTTTTTATGCAGTTAATT
>CAWVYD010000251.1:0-2430 GCA_963934185.1 uncultured Legionellaceae bacterium
GTGAGCAAGGCACGTTCTATTTTAAAATTGGGAACATACATCGGTATGTGACCAACTTTTAAAATAGAACGTAACGCCGCGAACCATGCTGAGCCGTCGTATTTTTGTCGTGAGCAAGGCACGTTCTATTTTAAAATTGGGAACATACATCGGTATGTGACCAATTTTTAAAATAGAACGTAACGCCGCGCACGGCAAAAAGACGACGGCTCAGCCGGAATGGCGCATTGCGTGGAGCAACGCTTCGGAGATGCGCTTCGCCGCAAGCAAAGTAGATTCAGGCTCATTAAGTTGATGATTAGGATTAACCATAGGCGCGACCTCGACCAAATCGGCTCCTGTAATAGGAAACGCTGCGCGAAACAAAGCAATGGCAATCAATGCATCTTCAAGCAATAATCCATTTGGCTCTGGCGTGCCTGTGGCAGACACAATCGATGAATCTAAGGCATCAATATCAAAACTAATGTAAATTTCATCAATATTTTCTGCTTTAAATTTATCTATGATCTGATAACAAAAATACTCCATGCCTCGTTTTTGAATTTCGCTAGCCCAATATTGTTTAATTCCAAAGGTGGACTGCCAATGCTCTTTTGATTGCGCTGTTGAGCGAATGCCTAGTTGAACCACATGCTCTGGTGAGTCAAAATAAGGCAATACGTGCGTTAACCAAGAGCTAAAGCACAAATCAATACCAAGCCTTTCAGTTAAGAGGTCAGTGTGCGCGTCAAAATGAACCAATGCGCAACGGCGGCCTTGTGTTTTTTTTGCTTTAAGAAAGCTTTTCATTAAAGGGTAGCTTACGGAATGATCGCCGCCTAACCCAAACAAGCGAATGGATGGTTTTTGCTGATAAATTTTCGTTAATACCAGTTCAGCAATGGAAAGCGGACTAACTGGCCTATCGCATACTTTGCCATACAGTGCTTTTTGGCACGATTGCAAAGTCTCTTCATTAAGGTATTTATCATGCAATAAATGAGGGATAACTCGTACATCGCCTAAATCCATGTATATGTTAGAAGCGTTGCCTTGTTGAATTTTTTGGCGAATATAAAGTGGGCCCCAATTCGCGCCTCGCTGAATACCGCCCCCCGTATCCGAACAAATACCTAACATTGCAACCGACCTTGAAACAGCCCCATCAAAAAAACGGGTGAGTTGTTGTTGATGCTTGTTTTGCACAATGATGGGATCATCACTTTGATACAAGTTTCGATGTAATTCTGCTTTTTTCTCGCTTGCGGCATTTACCGTAAACACACCATTGCCCGAAGGACATAATAAATCCGTTATTGATGTTTTCGGCATATTAAGCAACACCTGACTGCGTTATGCTTCCAATCGTTTGACTGTCTTCGCCTTTATATATTAGTTGTTTGTATTGTGCAATGGTTTTGTCATTGACCACTTGACGACGTTTATCTAAACATTCACCGTCCAACTCTCTAGCAATATTATTTGCTGTTTTTAGCATCAATGTGAAACGTTCCATATCTACATTACTGCGTCCAGATGAAGCCATAAACAGCGTTAATCCAGGACAACTACATCGCCCCATTTTGTGAATATCAAACGTGCCAGGCTCTACCGCGGATGTTAAACTAAACAGTACAGCCCCTTTGCCATTCGTCTGCTGATAACGATGAAAAATAGACATTTCACCAAAACGTAACCCTTGACTTAACAATGCTTGTAACAACTCATAACCTTTAAACGGTTGTTCTTCTTTCGCCATGACATGCAATACATATACAGCCCGATTCACATCATCACTTACGCTTTCATGAGTGCTTCCATCTACACTTTGTGGCTGTTCAATTTTACGAACCGCTATAATTTCACCCCCGTAAATTGAGTTTAGCTGCCCGATTTCTGGCTCTTTATCCTCATTAATAAAGTCATCTTTTACTTTGGGCACATTTGAATGTGTTGAAATAAAGTAAGCAATAAAACCCACTATCAATGCCAAAGAGACTAAAAATATACCCATATGCTGCTGCATAAAAAATCCACCTATGAATTTTAAAAAATTAGTTATTCGGGGCTGCTTACCTTTCATTTCTAAGTGAAAGACCAGTCGGCTCAAGCACTTAGGAATGAAAGATAAACAGACCTAGTTTAAATACTGCTTTTATTAATAATACGCAAAGAGCACGTTACGTTGCAATGGCCATCGCTTCATCGACATCAACGGTGACAAGGCGAGAGACACCAGGTTCAAGCATGGTAACGCCTAATAATTGCTTCGCCATTTCCATTGCCACCTTATTATGCGAAATAAAAATAAACTGCACTTGGCTCGACATGTCTTTTACTAAAGAACAAAAACGCGTCACATTCGTATCATCAAGTGGTGCATCCACTTCATCTAACATACAAAAAGGTGAGGGATTTAATTGAAAAATGGAAAAAATTAATGCAACT
>CAWVYD010000252.1:0-2419 GCA_963934185.1 uncultured Legionellaceae bacterium
ATTGTGTGGGTGTGAAAAACAATCGCTTTCGCTCATGACTTCCTTAATTCAATGGTATTGGTCTGGCACATAATCATTTATTCATATAAGAGGAAATACATCATGGCTAAAACTGAATCAAACATGTTAGCGCTCGGAACGAAAGCCCCCGCTTTTACGCTTTATGATTCACAGTCCGAACAAATGATTTCGCTAATGGATTTAAGCATTGATAAAGGCTTAGTGGTGTTATTTATTTGCAATCATTGCCCTTACGTTATTCATTTAAATAAGGCGCTGGTTGCGCTTGCTAATGACTATCAAAGCAAAGGCATTTGCTTTATTGCCATTAGCAGTAATGATGCAAGCAACTACCCACAAGATGGGCCGGTTGAGATGACAAAACACGCCAAGCAAAATCACTACCCATTTCCCTATTTATACGATGAAACGCAAAGCGTAGCCAAAGCCTACCGAGCGGCGTGCACGCCGGACATCTATTTATTTGATGAGGCGCTGACACTCAAATACCGGGGTCAGTTTGATGCCTCTCGCCCAGGCAATGACGTTCCCGTTACCGGTAATGAATTACGCTTTGCCTTAGCGTGTTTGCTTGACGGTGCGCCCCTGCCTGAGCGCCAAAAAGCCAGCCTTGGTTGCAACATAAAATGGAAAGCCAACGCATGACACGCTATCAAATTTACGTCTACGTTCCTCAAAGCCATTTAGAGGCCGTCAAACAGGCTATGTTTGATGCCGGCGCAGGTAACATTGGTCATTACAGCCAATGTTGTTGGCAAACCTTAGGCAACGGGCAATATTTACCCAGTGACTTAGCCAACCCTTATTTGGGGCAAGCGGGTAACGTTTGCGAAGAAGACGAATATAAGGTTGAGATAATTTGTTTACACACTTGTCTTAATGAAGTCATTACGTCATTAAAAAACACTCACCCATTTGAGGAGCCTGCCTTTGGCGTTATTAAATTAGAATCTTTTTAAGGATAAATTAAATTTATTTTTTAATGCTTGCTATTTTAGCAAACTAGAAAAATAAGCAACCGTTTAAGCATGAATGTAAAACTTTTTATAATAAAATCCACGGTTTACCTGGTGATAAAAAAAAATATTTTATTTTTGTTTTTCTATTGACAAAAACATATCTTGACTCTTTTTTTTTATCCTCAAAATTCCCACACTTTATCCACAAGATACTCCCAGTTTGTTCCCTTGATAAAATAGTCAAAACACATTATCTTGTTGTTAACGCTCAAGCTTACCCCTACATATTGTGGTGGTAGATGTTGCTTAGCACTTTGATGTTAATGCAATACCTTTGGAGAAATTCATTCATGCAAACAGATAACCCCATTAAAGACACAGCAAAAAACCAACCACCACAAAAGATAGCGACGTCTAATACTATTAATGAAACCACTGCTGGTGAAATAAAAGTCATCAAACGTAATGGGAAAATGGTTAGTTATGATGACAGCAAAATCAAAGTTGCCATTACAAAAACGTTTCTTGCTGTTGAAGGTGGTAGCGCCGCGGCCTCCAATCGTATTCATGAAACGGTTAGTCGGTTAGCCAATCAAATCAGCAAAATTTTCAAACGCCGTTTGCCTACGGGCGGCACATTACACATTGAAGACATCCAAGATCAAGTTGAACTTGCGTTAATGAGAAACGGAGAGCACAAAGTTGCCCGTTCTTATGTTTTATACCGTGAGCAACATCGTTCCATACGTGAACAAGAACGCAAAAAACGCACAAAGAAACAAGGCGACGTGCTTTATGTTGTCTTAGCCAATGGCTCGCATGAACCCCTTGATAAAGCGCGAGTAGAAACCATTGTCAGCGAAGCGTGTTTAAATTTAACCGGCGTTGAATCTGCGCCCATTATTAACGATGCATTACGCAATTTATACAACATGGCTTCAATTAAAGACGTACATAAAGCGCTTATCATGTCTGCGCGTACGTCCATTGAAAAAGAACCTAATTATACCTATGTGACTGCGCGTCTATTAATGGACAGCATGCGCTCTGAAGCCTTAACGTTTTTAAACATACAAGAAAGCGCTACGTTTTCTCAAATGAACGATTTGTATCCTCAATACTTTAGTCAATACATCACTAAAGGCATCGAGCTTGGTATTTTAGACAACCAATTAAAAAGCTTTGACCTAGAAAAAATTGGTAACGGCATTAAGCCTAATCGTGATTTCCAGTTTACCTATTTAAGCTTACAAACGTTATACGATCGTTATTTCATCCATTGCGATGAAGTGCGCTATGAATTACCGCAAGCCTTTTTTATGCGCGTCGCCATGGGCCTTGCCATTCGTGAAGAAAATCAAAACGAAAAAGCCATTGAGTTTTATAATTTATTATCCAGTTTTGATTACATGACCTCAACACCAACCTTATTTAATGCG
>CAWVYD010000253.1:0-2418 GCA_963934185.1 uncultured Legionellaceae bacterium
GTCCTAAAGGCTTTGAAGAAACCTTAAAGGAAGAAGTGGAAGCGCTTTCACTCACTATCAGCAATTTAACAGTGGGTGGCGTAAAGCTTGACACCGATTTAGAAGGTTTGTATTCATGCGCATTGCATTTACGAACAGCCAATCGAATTTTATTGCACTTATATACTGAGCGCGTAAAAGAAGCCAAAGACATTGCTTTGCAATCAGAAAAATTTAAATGGGACGATATTTTCAGTGTTGATAATACGCTCGCCATTGATTTTCGTGGCCAAGATGACAACGTGCGTAATACCATGTTTGGTGCCCAGTGCGTTAAAGATGGTATCAGTGATTATTTTAGAGAGCTTACGGGTAATCGCCCAGCCATTTCAAAAGATAACCCAGACATTAAACTGCAGGCGTTATTTCGCCGAAGTTATATCAATGTGTATTTGGATGTGTTTGGTAAAAGCTTGCATCAACGCGGTTACCGTATGCAACAAGGCATGGCGCCGTTAAAAGAAAACGTGGCTAGCGGCCTATTACATAAAGCGGGTTGGTTAAACATCGCTGAAGAAGGCGGCGCGTTGATTGACCCTTTATGTGGCTCAGGCACGTTTTTAATTGAAGGTTGGCAAATGGCAACGAAATGTTTGCCAGGCTTTCAGCTGGGTGAATCTTTAATGCTGAGCTGGCGCGATCATGATGCATCACTTTGGAAGCGTATGTATCGCAGCGCTTATGAAGCGCATCAAAAAGCCGCATTAGCGTTTGAAGCACCGATTCTAGGCTTTGATGTTGATCCAAACATGGTCAGTAAAGCGGAACAAAACATTCGGGCAGCAGGCCTTGAAAAACGTATTCAAGTCAGCACGCGTGACATTGCAAGCTTTAGCAAACCCAGTTATTTAAAAACAGGTTTAGTGATATCAAATCCGCCGTATGGTGAACGTTTATCTGAAGTGAATGAATTGCTGAGTTTGTATCAAACGCTCGGTAAACAAGTGACAACTCAGTGTCAAAATTGGCGTTTAGCCATTTTAACCTCAGACATTAAGTTATCAAAAGCCATTGGTCTTAAAAGTTATCGACAATATAAAGTAAAAAATGGTGCGTTGGATTGTTTCCTCGCATTATTTGATATTAATGACAGCAATCGATTTAACGTTGAAGCAGCCCGCTCTATTTCAAAAGAAGGCGAAGCGTTATTAAATCGTTTAAAGAAAAATCAAACCAAGCTTGAACCGTGGCTAAATAAACAAAAATTAACCTCATACCGTTGGTATAACGCGGACTTGGTTGAATTTAACGTTGCCATTGACGTTTATCAATCAATGGATGGCGAACGCTTCTTGCATGTGCAGGAATACAAAGCACCTAAAACCATCAGTGAGTCCAAAGTGGCTCAGCGTATAAAAACGGTGATGGATGTTTTAACGTTAGGCTTTGGTTATTCAGTTGAGAATATTTCTTTAAAACAACGCCAACGTCAAAAAGGCAAACAGCAATATGAACGAGTTGAAGAACACAATCAACGCGTTGTTGTTAAAGATGGCTCGATTAATTGCCTGGTTAATATTAAGGATTTTTTAGACACTGGGTTGTTTTTAGATCATCGCCGCTTACGTGCGTCGTTTGATAACTTAAACGCGAAATCCTTTTTGAATTTATTTTGTTACACAGGCGTTGCCAGTTTACATGCAGCAAAAAAAGGCGCCATTACGACAAACGTAGACATGTCTCACACCTATTTAAATTGGGCTAAAGATAATTTTCGTTTAAATCATCACACCATGGATAAACATCAATTTATTCATGCGGATGTATTAAAATGGTTAGATGAAGATAAACAACAATTTAATGTGATTTTTTGCGATCCACCGAGTTTCTCAAATTCAAAGCGCATGGAGACTGTGCTTGATATTGAGCGCGATCATATCTGTATCATTGAACAGTGCATGAAAAAATTAACGCAAGGTGGCACGCTTTATTTCTCGTGTAATTTAAAAGGCTTTAAAATGAGCCAATGCATCGTCGATAAATTTAATGTGATAAATATCAGTGCAGATACCACTTCAAAAGATTTTGAAGGTGCGAGAAATAATCATCAAGCCTTTAAAATTTTAAAGGTATTGCCTGTTTCATCTGACTAAGATGATGCTAATATTCATACGTTTACGTTAGAAACCTAGCTCCCACATTGATTCAAAGCAAGGTGGGAGCAAGATAGGATGTTTGTTTGAGCAATGAAACGATGGAGTACAAACAGTGCTTCGTTGCTTTTAATGAATGATACTTGTTTTATTGAGTTTTAATGCATTAGGGTGTGTTGACCATTCATTGTGAAGCCAGCTTTATCCTCAAAAATACTATGTTGACGAATCTCCCACGGCTGTCCCATTAAAAAGACTGACTTAAAATAGAACTAATAGTGTTATT
>CAWVYD010000254.1:0-2365 GCA_963934185.1 uncultured Legionellaceae bacterium
GCGGAGCCATGCGAGGAAGGGCGCGCGCGCGTTCATCGCGACGTTAATCGCGACGATCTTCGACCGCGTCGGCGCAGCAACGGGTGTGGGCGGCGGCGGCGGTGTGATGTCGTTCGCCGCCGCTGTGCTGGCCGCGCGCGCGCGCCCCTTTGCCAAGCCCACCGCGAGCTTTGCGGCGGCGCGGAAGCCACTGGAGGTGGTGCGCGTCTTGGAGTCCTTGGAATTGAGCGTCCCGACCGAGCCTTTTCGTCCCTTCATTATGTGTTGTTAGACGCACACTCCCACGAGCTGGGGGGAGGGAGGGGGTTCAGCGTAAGGTGGAGGTCGGTGGTGGTGTGCTGCCAAGTGTGGTGTTCGGTCGCCGAGTCGGTTGAGCAGGAATAAAAAATCAATCTTAAAATTCATAGTTCATGGAGAGCTTGAGTTTGTTTCCTGATAGACGAACCTTATAGTCAACATCTGCCGTAACTTTGCCGTTGCCTGAGCCGTCTGGTATTTTGGCATTACTACGGTAATGTGTATTGCGCACATCATTCCAATAAGTTTTGAAACCCATTTTGAACAAAGAAGAAATAACTTTGCTGCCTATTTTTACATCGCCACCTTCGTTGCCATATTGCAACCAACGATGATTCAGCGCACGTTGTTCAGTGCTCATCTTATTGTCTCGTATATCTCGCGCAACTCGTTCTAGACCTTCGTTGTTAAGACCCTTACCTGCATAAGCTTGGTTGCGATAGCGGTGAATTTTTTTGCCTTGGTTGTGCTCTAACGGATTGTAGTAATTCATATCGTGAATGAGAGGCTCGCTGACAAGGGTTTCAGATTGCGCGTTATTAGACATTATGACGGCGCAAGCAGCGAGACAAAAAGTAACAGCAAATAAAACGGAATTAAAAGCCGTTCGTGGGTCTTGAATAGTCGGGTTCAACTTGTTCATAACCAAAACTCCTTTGCTAAAAGTATGGTTTATAGTTGTCTTTTTTGAGGCAATAAGAAATAGCCTTCGTTAGACAAAAAAGAAATCAAAAAGAAAATTGCGAAGAGAGGAAATACCATTCTTGACGCATAAATAGAGGAGCGCCAGTGCTGACGCAGTGTCGAGCTAAAACAAGCGTTTACTTGTGAAGGTGGTTAGTGTGATCTAATACCGACTTTAACATTAAGTTGCTATTTGAAATGAATGATTAGGAGAAAAACATATAAAAACAACGGATGAGCTAGGTCTGAAAAGGAGCTAAATGTGACTTTCTGAGCTGTATTTGAGGCTAAAAAGTAAAACGGCCCAAATAAGGCCGCTTTACTGGATGGGTTAAATACCCCCTAAACACATGTATTTTATCTCTAAATAATCATCCATGCCGTACTTAGAGCCTTCTCGGCCTGAGCCCGATTCTTTAACCCCGCCAAACGGTGCCATTTCGTTTGAGATGACGCCTTCATTGATACCGACAATACCGTATTCAAGCCCTTCAGCAACACGGAATACTCGACTTAAATCGCGCGTATAAAAGTATGACGACAAACCAAACTCGGTGTCGTTGGCCATTTGCACGGCTTCCTCTTCTGTTTTGAATTTAAACAGAGGCGCTACGGGGCCAAAAATTTCTTCGCTGAATACGCGCATATCCTTGGTGGTGTTCTTTAGTACCGTCGGCTCAAAGTAACAGGCACCGAGGTCTGAAATTTTACCACCGGTAAGCGCTGTTGCGCCTTTGCTTAGGGCGTCTTCAACCAGCTCGTTAATATCATTAGCGGCTTTGGCTGTGACTAGCGGGCCATGGGTTGAGGTTGGATCGGTGCCGTTGCCGAGTTTGAATTTATTAACTGCAGTGGTGAGTTTTTCAGCAAAAGCGTCATAAACACCTTCCTGCACTAAGAAGCGATTGGTACACACGCAGGTTTGGCCTGAATTACGGTATTTTGAAACCAAAGCGCCTTCTACTGCGGCATCGAGATCCGCATCATCAAACACAATGAAAGGTGCGTTGCCGCCCAATTCCATGGAGGTCTTTTTAACGGTGGCTGCACATTGCGCCATCAAAACTTTGCCGACGGGGGTGGAGCCTGTGAAGGTGACTTTTTTAACTTTTGGATTGCTGGTCATTTCACCACCAACAGCACGTGAACTGGCCGACACAATCATACTAAACACGCCAGGTGGTACGCCGGCTTCTTCTGCTAAAACACACAAAGCTAAAGCGGATAAAGGAGTTTCGGTGGCTGGCTTGCCAACAAAAGTACAGCCGGCTGCTAATGCAGGAGCTGCTTTGCGCGTGATCATGGCGTTGGGGAAATTCCAAGGTGTGATTGAAGCTACCACACCAACCGGTTGCTTGATGATCATAATACGTTGGGTTTGATT
>CAWVYD010000255.1:0-2358 GCA_963934185.1 uncultured Legionellaceae bacterium
GAAGAGTTTTGGGTTGGTATTTTAAACAATGATAAATGAGGGGATTCATGAGGTGATACCCCGCATTATCCCAAATAATATGTATTGTTTTTGCCTTGGGTTGAGCCGCGATAAGTTGCTTTAAAAAAGCCTCAATACTTTCTCCATTTATCCATAGGGCTTGTGCATATTCAACGTGATGATTAGCGACATTAATACCTGCAATTAAATTAACTCGCTTTTGGCAAGCAGTCATTTTTTCAGGTTTTCGTACACCTTTCTCTATCCAACCGTAGGCTAACTTTGTTTGATGCTGAGGATGGCATGCATCCAAGAAGTAGATGACTTCATCTTTAGGAAGATTTTCTTTTAGTTTTTCATAATATTCAATAAACACTTCTTGCTTAGCTTCATCGCCTTTAGCAGGTATTCCATGTGGCTTTTTATAACGAAAGCCATTTGCCTTTAACCATTTTGTCATGCCACTTTGTGTGTATCTTAAAACAAACTCTGATTGAACATAAGCGCAGATTTCTTTGACATAAAGGTAAGTCTTTTCACGGAGGTGAGATTTAAGTAGTTCAGATTGCTTTAAACTCATACGGCAGACACTTTCGGCATTTGTTGGCGCTAACTTCTTCTTGATAAAATAATCCTTTACGTGTCGTCGGACCGTTTCATCATCAAGTAAAAGTATTTCAGAGATCTTTATATAACTGTAGCCTTTGTCGCGTAAAAGCACGGCTTTTATAAGATCACGCACTCGACCATCGCGTTCAGATTTATGCTGAATAATTAAGGCAGTACGTTCTTGTGTGGTAAGTGATTTTTTCATTTGAGCATTTGATCATACTCAGCTTAAAATCGCAACTTCAATGGCGAGCAGTATAGCGCTAGGGCGACGGTTTATCCAGAGAGCGCATCGGTTGTAAATGAGCCACCATAGGGCGTTACAAATTTATTAATCGTCATTCAATACCTTGTTGACTAACGTTGTCATTTCTTTGATTATTATTTGAGTGTAGTCCGGTCTTAGCTTGCTATACAAGACAGCCAATGGTTATGAATATGCGGTTTTAACGTGAGACATTACATCAGGTTAAAAAATCAGTAAGTTATTATTGACCCATCACACATGGCATATTTATACTGACCAATACAAGAAAGGGGTATATCAACAAGAAGCATAAAACATTTAATAGGACGTTAAGATGTTAAACAGGGCAGTGGCAGTAGAAGAACAATTCATAACGCGAGTGAGTACGGGACGATTAGTCTTAAGCTCAGCGCGCGCAGGGCGGTCGTTACCGTTTTCAAAACAGCAATTAATGCAGTTATTTGATTCGCAAGTAAAAAGTCGTTTGCTTGATGTGCTGGCAAGAACGTTAAAAGAAAAGGGCCAATCGTTTTATACCATTGGCAGCAGTGGCCATGAAGGTAATGCGGTGTTAGGCCAAGTTTTTGCGCATACTGACATGGCATTTTTGCATTATCGAAGCGGCGCTTTTTTCATTGAACGCGCCAAACAATGCCCACCGATGGATGGCGTGCATGATATTTTGTTGTCATTAATGGCGTGCCGGGAAGATAAAATATCCGGCGGTCGGCACAAAGTGTTTGGCAGTGTGGCACTTAACATTCCGCCGCAAACCAGCACCATTGCTTCACATTTAGCCAAAGCCTTAGGCACAGCCATTTCCTTGCGTCGCGCCAAAGAGCTTGGCATAGCGTCAACCCTAAAACATGACAGCGTCGTGCTGTGCAGTTTTGGCGATGCGTCTTTAAATCACGCCACGGCGCAAACCACGTTAAATGCCTGCGGCTGGCTTGCTGCTAATGATTGCCCTTTACCGATTGTGTTTATTTGTGAAGACAATGGCACCGGTATTTCGGTTAAAACCCCGAGTGATTGGGTTAAAAACAGCGTGCAGGACAGGCCAGGTTTAAATTACGTTGAAGCCGATGGTTTGGATGTGGTTGATTGCTACCATGCCGCAAAAAAAGCCCAATACATTGCACGAGAAAAACGCCAAGCCGTATTTTTACACATGCGCTGCGTTAGGCTAATGGGGCATGCGGGATCTGACATTGAATCGCAATATTTAACCCTTGAGGAAATTGAGCGCCAAGAAGCGCGCGATCCGCTGTTAATCACGGCGGCCTATTTGGTGCATTATGGTGTGTTAACAAAAGAAGAAATCGTTAATTTTTACCAAAACACCAAAGCGTCATTAAAGCATCAAGCAGAGCTGTGCGTATTAAAACCAAGGCTAAGCACCAAGGAAGAAGTGATGCATTCGCTGATATCGACGGCAGCGCCACAGCCGTCTCAGCCATTGCCAACCGACAAACAAAGGCAAGCATTATTTGGCGCTAAAT
>CAWVYD010000256.1:0-2354 GCA_963934185.1 uncultured Legionellaceae bacterium
TTAATTTAAAACATTTAAATTATTATTTATACATAATATTGGTGCGGAATGTTAGCTTGAGCAAAAAGTTTAGCTGTAATTTCTAATAATACTTGGTTGTTGCCAGCAGCACTTTGAAGCAGAGATGAAGAGCTCTGAAATGCTTTATATGCACCAGTGCTGGCAACAGCCACTGCTGTGGTAGAGAAAAAATTAGAATAAGTCATATGAAACCTTGTAATTAATAAGTTCTGATTTTATTTGTTTCATGATGAATGTCAACTAAACACAAATTGCATGGGAATTTTTAGTTTTCACTTTTTATTTATTAGTCTGACAATTTATTTTCTTTGACTGAATTACTAATGTTTATTGTATTAAACAATTCAAATTATTTATGGGTATATTGATCACGTTTCTTAGCTGCCAGGTATTATGGTGGGTATTTCAATAGTGCTATGCTCAATAATAGGTTGAATAATGTCAGTCAAAGCATTACCTACCAGATGTAACGCATAGCCAGCAGTCATTAGTGACATGAGCCCCACGCAGGCTAAGCCTACTTTTACGTGGGCACGACTATTTGAGGAGTCGTTCAAGCAAGCAGCAAATAAAGCATGAATAAAGTGGGTGTCAGAGCCGCCTTTTAAAGAGGGGGTTAGCTCTTTAGTCAAAAATTTAGGCGTAGTTTTTAGCATTTCTTGATTGCTTTTGCGTGCCTTTTCAAACAGCACTATTGGGTTTTGCCAAACGGAATGGGAGGAGGCATATGTAGCTGAAGCTGAAGGCGCTGCTATGGCAGGCCATAAGGAAGGTTTAAAGTGTTCATGCAATGCTTCAACAAAATGACTTATCACTTCTTCTTTTGTCTCGTTTGTTCGTCCGACCTTTATTTCCAAATTTCTAACAAGCATTTTTAACTCACTCTCTAAATAGAGTTCTTTTAACAATGCCTGGGTGTCTGTTGTTTGAACTTCGTTTTTAAGGCGCAAATAGGCTGCATAAAATAATGTCGCAGAAGCAAAACAGCAAACTTGGTTATCAAACCTTGATTGGAATTTATCACTTCCACTCAAAATAGAGGCTCGAGGGTCTTCAATAACAATGTTGCTTTCAGTCGGTAATTTAAAGACGCAATATTCATGAACGGGGGGAGGTACATCGCCTTGCATTGTTGATACGAAAGCTAATCGCCCTTCATCACTGGCTAAGCCGCCAACGGCGATGGATTCAAAGGGTAAGGTTAATCCTTGCGCATGCATTGCAGATTCAACGGCGCTTTGAATAAACGCTGATTTATCGTGTATTCCACACAGAGACTCACAGTCAACAAAAGCAAAATACTGTTGCTTTTTTAATCTTTCAATATGGACGCGAATGATGTGCTCATCATCACCAAATGTATACCAATGAGGAATTTTTAATAATTGCTCTAATAGATTCGTAATTTCATCTGAATGTAATCCGAGTGATCTTAGCTTGCCTGGATGGTTGTTTGAAGAATGCATTAAATAGCCAATAACGCTGCGCTTGAGTCATTATAGCACACATAGTTGAAAATAAGGTGGTTAATGAGTAAGGGAATAATGGTTTTAATGATTAAGGGGATTTAAAGAAACTTTACGATCGGCCGTTAAACAAAGCATATGACTATGATGGGAAAGAGTTAAACGACTGAAAAAAATATTAGAGTTTAGTGGTGGTATCTATTAAGGCTATTTAAATGAAAATGTTAGAAGAGAAATGTGCGGGGGGTTGTAATAATACTAGCGCTGATGACTTGCGTTATGATTGCCGTATAGCAGGTGGTGATTATTCTGAGTGTGTGAGAGTCGCAAATGCCTTAGCCAATCTAATTCTCAATGAAAATGCTGTTAATACGACGTGGAGCGTTTCTCAAAGTGGGGTTTCCTCTAGAGACGGTATTGTGAATTATTTAGATTATTTATCAGATGATTTACAAGGGAAATTATTAGCTAAAGGTTTGGATTTAAATCAATCATATGGAAGGCACTCTACGCCATTCACATGGTTACTGGGTAATGCGCAAAATGATTTAGTGAGTCAATTATTGGAGTCTGCAAAGTACAATCAAACGAAGGAGCAACGCTTGGTTTGGATTAATAAGACGGACTCAATGGCTAGATCTGAACTGGATGATAACTCTGTCAATGAGTTTTGTTTTGGATTGTTTGAAGCGGATAACATGGTTGTGTCTGACGTTCATCAAACACCGTTACAATTATGCATCGCGAAGGGTTACACAAACAAAACCGGCAGTGGCAAAGAGATAAACAGCAGTTGTTTTCAAATAGCTGAAAAACTATTGGCATTAGGCGCAAACGAAGGCATTAACTATCAAGAACCAACCAAAG
>CAWVYD010000257.1:0-2321 GCA_963934185.1 uncultured Legionellaceae bacterium
CAAATAGGCGCGTTCAAAGAGCGAAGTAAAGCACTTCAATATCAATCTTTTGTTGAGCGGTTTCTTCAAAAAACGAACGTTAGCGTAGAAAAAAAGCCATCAAGTCATGTGGTGATTGTTGGGCCTTTTAAAGCAAAAGGCGCAAGAAACAGGATAAAAAAACAATTGGCAGCACGCGGAATTAAAGGCGCTTTTTCTTTTATGAGATAATCCCAACACATTTAACTGCGTAATTTTACCCACTAATAATTATCAAGCTACACTTAGCGTATATTTCAACATTCCGAGCGGATTATTTAAGAGCAGGTGGGCTGCATTTTCGGCGAAAAATAATAAAGTTGCTGTTACCGATGAGCTGCAGGCAATATCGCCAAGCTCCTTGGAAATAATAGTATGGACCCTTGTTAGATTTCAACCTGGCGCGCCATTATTAATAAAATAGAGGATGAAGACAAGCGTTAGTATAATAAGCATCGGATTAAGTGCGTACCACTGTTTGGTGGCGGCTTTTAATAAGACGTAGCTGATTATGCCAATGCCAATGCCGTCGGCAATCGATAGGCTAAAAGGGATCATAAGAAACGTTAGCACCGAGGGTGCGAAATCAGTAAGGTCCTCCGTATTAAGGCGGGTCATGTCTTTCATAATGCAACAGGCAATGTAGAGAAGGGTGGCGCCAACGGCGAACGAGGGAATTAAGGATACGAGTGGCGATAAAAATAACGAGATAATGAATAAGGCTGAAATGACCAGTGCTGTGAGACCGGTGCGGCCGCCGGCTTCAATGCCTGCAGCGCTTTCAATAAAAGGGCTGGTGCTTGATGATCCCAGAACGGCGGCAAAGGTGGTGGCAACACTGTCGGATAATAATGTTTGTTCTATTTTTTTATGGCTGTTTTTAAATTGAATAAAAAGCGGTTTATGCAGTAAGCCAATTAAGGTGCCGGTGGCATCAAACAGCGCGATTAAAACGAATGAGAAAATTTGGCCAAAGGCGTGCGTTGTGTGCAATTGATTGAATTCAAAGGCCATAAAATTGGGTGAAATTGAGGGTGGTAAGGCAAAAAATCCTTGAAATGCTGTGTGGTTTACCAGCGTATTTATAGCGGTTAGTGTGACTAAGCCAATTAAAATAGCGGCAGGTACTTTTAGGTAATCTAAAAAAATAATTAATAAAAAGCCCACAAAAAACAGTACGCTCTCCATTCGCGATAAGTCACCCAAATGCATCACATCATTTTTGCTAATGACAATAATGTGATTGGTTTTAAGGGCGATTAAGGCGATAAACAAACTAATGCCAACCAGCACTGCTGAGCTTAAACATTCGGGCAGTGACTTAATTAATAAACTGCGAATTTTAGTGACGGTTAACAGCACAAAAACAATGCCAGAAATAAAAACCATGCCCAGCGCATTTTGCCAGGTGTAACCATAAACAGGTACTACCACAAAGGCAAAAAAAGCATTAAGCGCCATGCCGGGTGCAATGGCAATCGGACTGTTTGCAATAAACGCGCTCATTAACGTTGCTGCAGCGGTGATTAAACAGGTGGCAGTAAACACTGCGCCGCTGTCCATGCCGGTGGTGGCGAGAATGCTAGGGTTAACAAAAATGATGTAAGCCATCGTTAAAAAAGTGGTGAGTCCGGCGAGAATTTCTATTTTGACGGACGTTTGATGTTTTTTTAAATGAAACCATTTTTCAAGCAATTGATTCATGTCCATATGATTTCACTAAAAAGATAATATGAGGAGATTATACGCTTCATAAAAGACGTTGTCTGGTTTTCTAAGACGTGCGAAGCGAGTGTTGTGTTATTATTTGGCTGCTTTAAATTCAGTTGATAATTTATCACACTTTTCGAGAACATAATGCATACGATTCTTTTACTTATTGGTTACAACATTTTTATGACGTTTGCTTGGTATGGCCATTTATGGCCGCGCGCAGTATAGTCAGTTGGGGTATTGCGCTTTTTGAATACGTGCTGCAAGTGCTGGCAAACAGAATGGGTTACAAAATATTTGATTTAGGGCAGCTTAAAATATTACAAGAAATTATTACTGTGTGTGTGTTTGCTGCATTTGCTTATTTTTATATGAATAAGCCGCTAGGAATGAACTTTCTTTATGCCAGTTTATGCAGGGTAGGCTCCAATGCCATTGAATTAAGGAAGTCATGAGCGAAAACGATTGCATTTCACACCCACACTATGGCGCAGCCATAAGGCGTTAAGCGCCGGCCGGCACTCACGCTAATGCCTTATAGCGAGTTCAATTTAGAATGACTGACTTTTAACTTCATATTTTTAATATTA
>CAWVYD010000258.1:0-2269 GCA_963934185.1 uncultured Legionellaceae bacterium
GCCAGTCTTTTAC
Organism: uncultured Legionellaceae bacterium; assembly: GCA_963934185.1. GTDB lineage: Bacteria > Pseudomonadota > Gammaproteobacteria > Legionellales > Legionellaceae > CAWVYD01. The sequence continues at coordinate 14 of CAWVYD010000258.1, forward strand.
TCGCCTTTGAAGTGTTCTAAGAATGCTATCTGGATAAGCTTCGGAAGCATAAATATTTGATGAGTTAATTATGGCTTCAATGAAAATATTTTTGATATCCAACCTGTAATCAAGGACCTACATTTTAAGAGGGTCTTCTTGTTTTTAAATAGCTCACCAAATATTTATGCTTCCTAGGATGATTCTTTACTTGCTATCTTAGCGAGCTCCATTACTATTATTCGTGACCGGGTGTTTAATGTTTGTGCTCTTTAGAAAACACATACTTTCAATCTCTTTCTCGTTATTTATTCTTTACTCATGGCCCAACAATGGGTTTAGGCCGCTTTTATTGAGCATAAACTCAGTATTTTAAACGAAAACCTCATAACCCATTGTTTAATATGGACTTTACAAGTTTGACAAAATATGATGACAAACGTATGATATCTCTTCATCTTTTTATCAATGGAAGAAAGCCTTCAAGGACGATGGTAATATTGAGGACAGATAATGAAAAAAATATTAATTAGCTTGTTTCTTAGTTTAATGGCTTGTCAAGCAAACGCCGCTTACCATTATGACGTATTGCTTCAGCCTAATAAAACGGAAGTCATCACCAATCAAATGTGGTGGACACTCACAGGTGACTGTCAAATTGAAAGTAGCGAATCATTAATTACGTTAGACATAACGGTTAACGGTGTAGGTAGTATTAATGGCCAAAAATTAAGTTCTGGTGAAAGCGTACAAGTTAACGCACATAACGGTGAGAGTTTTGAACTCGTTGCAGATGCTGGTACAAAATTAAAAATTACGAAAGTTGAGTCACCAGATCATTCCAGCAACACACAAAATGCTATGGCTCACTGCCATTTATAGACAATAATGAAACGTGTCCGATTTTTATTAAAATCGGACAATATGCCTTTAAATGGGTATACTCCTATTACCTTTATTCCTACATGATTATTCATGGCAAAAATAAACCTTAGCAAACAACAACAAAAACGAATTGAAAAAAACAAAACCGATGTTCAAGAGCGCTTGATTAATCAAACACTTAATGAAAATGAAGCCGTTGGTCTTGTTATTACTCGTTCAAGTAATAAAGCCATTATTCAAGACGAACATGGCAAAACATTTCAATGTTCCATACGGCGAAACCTTCCGCCTTTAGCGTCTGGTGATAACGTCATATGGCAACAAGAACCCTTGCTTAATGTCATTACGGCTCGCTGCCAAAGGCGAACCGAACTCGGCCGCCCTGATCGCCAAGGCAACCTTCGCGTCGTTGCCGCTAACGTAGATCAAATGTTAATTGTTTGCGCCCCACTTCCCCTTGTTAGCTATTTACTCTTAGACAGCTACCTGATTGCGGCCTCTTTTTTTAACATAAAACCTATCATTGTTTTTAATAAGGTTGATATTGAACATGAAAACAAATTAAACGATCTCTATTTAGCCCTCGGTTACTGCGTTATTTCAACCTCCGCTCATGCGAAAATAAACATTGAACCACTGCTTGATCTTATGAAAAATAAAACCAATGTGTTTGTTGGACAATCTGGCGTTGGTAAATCTTCTTTAATTAATCAATTAATTCCAGATTCCAAATTATTAACGCAAAGTATTTCAACCCAAAGCCAATTAGGCAAACATACCACAAGCAATAGTCATCTTTATCACCTGCCAAGCGGCGGTAATATTATTGACTCCCCTGGCATTCGGGAATTCGCTTTATGGAATTTAGATAAACGAGACATAATCCATTCGTTTACTGAACTGCTACCGTTCATTGGCAAATGTAAATACAGTAATTGTAGCCACGTTCATGAACCAAGTTGCGCCATTGACAAGGCATTAGAAATGGGTGCAATTCATCCTGAGCGGCACAAAAACTTATTAACGTTACTCAATAGTAATGGCGAAAAAAATAATTAAAAAAGAGGTAAGTGTTGATAATTGGACTTTGGATAAGCCGGTATAAAAAACACGCAAAAAAATGCACGGTTTCCTCTGGAGTCATAGTTCAAAGAATGATGAGTTAGTAATTTTCTCCATGGCTCGCTCACTACTCGTTCGACTGCGCTTTACTTGCGAAAATCCCTATCCCACCATTCATCGAGTTTTCTCTAATCGTTAAAAAATAAAAGGTAATAAACTTAAAAAAACGATTGACATAACAATCAAATCGGCGCGCGATTTTTTTTTCAAAAAAGCGCGCCAGTTCTTTAGCAAGAAAGGCAACCGCTAGAGGACCGCATGATAAATAAA
>CAWVYD010000259.1:0-2261 GCA_963934185.1 uncultured Legionellaceae bacterium
GGGGCTTACCTCTTAATTACCAATATAGCTCAATTGAGACTTACAACGCCCTAATTACTAAAAAAAATAATTTCACATTCGTAAATGCTTCATGATGAAAGTGACGTTATTTTTTATCCTCGTAACATGGAAGAGACATTGTTTAAACACTCACTCAATGACCGTTTCACAGGATTGAATATTGAGCAAAACATTTTGGGGTAATAGGTTTTTCATGCAGGCGCAGTCATTGTTTTGACATTGAACTTCGCATGCTTTATTTAGCTCTAAATTAATGGCTTTAGGAAAGAGAGGCCCCCAGCGCTGAGTGTTTAGTGCGTGAATGGGCGGAAATAAACCAATGGTTTTAATGCCTAGTGCGGCGGCTATGTGAAGTGGTCCAGTGCCAGAAGCAATTAATACATCAACGCTTGCAATGAGTGCAATGAAGTCATTAAGTGATAATTTTCCTGCAAGATTGGAGACGTTAGGGCAAGCATGCTCAATGTTATCAGACTGATTTTTTTCACTGACGCTGCCGGTTAAAATAAAATGGTAGCCTTCAAGGTCAGTGATATTAATTAACTCAATAAAATTTTCTAAAGGCCACTCGCGGCCATTGCCATTAGAGGCTGGGTGACAAATAACAAGCGTTTTATCGGTTGGTAAGGAAAGTGATAGCATATGCGCTTTGCTTTTATCAAGCTGAATAAAATTAAATAATTCTTCTGCGGTATACGATGTTTTACCGATTAAAGGCTCAAGAAATCGTGCGTTAAATTCCGCTTCATGACTTTGCAAGCCTTTATGTTTAATTGCGACGTGATTGTTGCAAAGTAAAAAGTTATACCAACGTCGTGAATTGCCTATGCGGGTTTTTATGCCGGCTAGAAACGCAAACCAAGCCATTTTTGATTGCGAACGTGCATTAATAAATACGTCAAATTTTTTGAGTACTTTATTTCTTTCTTTAGATGAAAGCGTTTTTAATGAGTCCCAACTTAGCGTGCCATCAACATCGGTGGCGTAGTTAAACATAGGGGCAGCGTAATCACGAACTAAAAAAAATACCGTGCAAGAGGGTTTGAATTTTTTTAATAAGCCAGCCAGTTGTAAAGTATAGACAATGTCACCCAGGTTATCACTTCGATTAATTAATATTTTCATTAAGGATGCTTTTATTTTAAAATTGCTTAGGCTTCCCGTTGCATCATGGCTGCTTGATAAGTATTTTGCAGTAAGGCGCTGATGGTCATTGGACCAACGCCGCCAGGCACGGGCGTAAGGTAGCGAACTTTACCATTTAGTAAGTCAAAGTCCAAATCACCGCATAATTTATTATCAATACGATGCATACCAACGTCTATGACAATGGCGTTTTCGGATATTTTTGATTGATCAAATACGTCGCGTCTGCCAGTTGCGCTAACCACAATGTCCGCATGTTTAATGTGTTGCTCAATGCTTTGAGTACTGGAATTGCAACTGGTAATGGTAGCGCCGGCAAGCATAAGCTCTAATGCTAAAGGCCTGCCAACAATGTTTGAAACGCCAATGATGGTCGCATTCATGCCTTTGGGGTTTAAATCATACGCTTCAAGCAATTGCATAATGCCATAAGGCGTACAAGAGCGAAGCAAAGGTTGCCTTAAAGCTAAGCGACCAATGTTGTAGGGATGAAACCCATCGACGTCTTTAAGAGGCGTAATACGTTCAATGATACTTTGTGGATTAATGTGTTTAGGTAAAGGCAGTTGCACTAAAATGCCACTTATGCCCGGAGCGGCATTAAGTTCATCTATCATGGTTAACAGTGCGTTTTCAGAAAAGGTGTCCTCTTCTTTTATCAATAAAGAATCGATACCAACGGCTTTACAAGCTTTGGCTTTGCTGGCAACGTACACGCGAGATGCGGGATCATCACCCACAATAATGGCAACCAACTTAGGCACCGAAGTAAATTTTTGAGCGTATTCTTTCACCTTAATCGTTAATTGTTCTTGTTTCTTTTGTGCTAATCCTTTGCCATCAAGCAGTATTGTCATGGGTTTTCCTCTTATTTTTCGTTACTATACCCAAAACATCCCAAAATGCGTACTGTTAGGCGTAGATATTTTCTTGTGATGATTTCAATGCGATTGAAGCATGGCTTGCTCTATACTGAATGCCTAATGGAGTTATCGCATGAAAATATCAATGCATAAAATTCGTATTTTAGGATGTTTGGGGTATATACTTCGCGCAGGCATAAATTTTGGTTTTGAACGACGTCATTTTTTGAG
>CAWVYD010000260.1:0-2232 GCA_963934185.1 uncultured Legionellaceae bacterium
AAATATGGTGCAGACATTGCCTGCGTTATTGTTGAGCCAGTGGCAGGTAATATGGGCTTTATTATGCCCAAAGACGGTTACTTGAAAAGCATGCGTGAGCAATGCACCCAGGCTGGTAGTTTATTAATTTTAGACGAAGTAATGACAGGCTTTCGAGTCGCACTTGGCGGCGCGCAAAGTGTGTATGGTATAACGCCAGACATTACAACCTTAGGCAAAGTGATTGGCGGCGGTATGCCTGTTGGTGCCATTGGTGGCAGTAAAGCAGTAATGGATCATTTAGCGCCACTTGGTAACGTTTACCAGGCGGGTACCTTGTCGGGTAATCCAATGGCGATGGCTGCAGGTTTAACAACGCTTAATTTGCTTTCAGAACCTAATTTTTTTGAAGAACTTTCTCAAACAACGAGGTCCCTAGTTACTCAGCTTAAAGACGTTGCGGGTAGCCACAATATTCCATTGGCGGTGAGTCAGTTGGGTGGTATGTTTGGTTTATGTTTTTCGGAAAAGTCTGTTATTACCTGTTTTGATGACGTTGCTAAGTCAAACGTGGAACGGTTTAAACAATTTTTCCATGGCATGTTAAATGAAGGCATTTATTTAGCGCCCTCTGCTTTTGAAGCAGGGTTTGTCTCTTCGGCGCATCATGATGAAGAAATTGAACTGACCGTGCAAGCTGCGGATAGAGTCTTTTCAAAAATAAAATAAAGGAAAGTGGTTATGAAGCGAAAAGGATTTTCACTGATTGAGCTGATGATAGTGGTTGCTATCATTGGCATTTTAGCGGGCATTTCTTACCCAAGTTACCGTGATTTTGTTATCCGTGCACGTCGAACGGATGCCAAGGCAGCATTGCTTGATGTTGCGCAGCGTCTTGAGCGATTTTATTCGGAAAATAACACCTATGCAGGCGCTGGGGCAGCATTAAACTTGCCTCAAAAATCAGGTGAAGGTTTTTATTCAATTAATGTTTCGGTGCCAAATTCTTTAACCGGCAGCGGTTATTTATTAACCGCTACGCCGCAAAACGGTCAAGGCACCAACGATACTGAATGTCCGTCTTTTACGTATACTGACATCGGCATAGAAAATATTACGACGGGTCCGGCTGGCTCGCCATCATCGACTCTTGCTTTGTGTTGGGCGCGTTGATTAAGGCAGGTGCTTTAATGAGGAAGGTATCAATAATGTCGTTATCTTCATTAATTAAGTGTGCAGTGAGATTGTTAGAATCAGCCGTTATCATCATAAAACCAAATTTTTTGGCGTAAAAAAATTGACTGCCTTTGGTTTTTTTATGGATGCCTGTTAAGTGATGCGGGCCGCCGATGCCATTAACAACGTAAGTTAAGCCATCTCGCACAATTCTCTCATAGGTATGGTCATGGCCGCTTAGTACAAGATTAATGCCTAGCTCTTTGAAGTTCCATTGCATTCTTACGTCATTGCCATGGGAAGAAGATGAATAACTGGCATGATGAAAATAGGCGATATTAAACGGAGACGTTGATTTTTTGATGGCTGATTCTAACCATTTATGCTGTTCGCTGTTTTTTGTTGCACCATCAGGCTCGTGTGGGTCACTGTCCAGTGCAAAGAAATGAATAGGGCCTTTAACAAAATCATAATAACGACCATTTCCAGGTAAGGTGAAGTATTCTAAATAAGGTAAGGTTCCATGATAGAGGCATGAGTTTTTTGCATACCAATCATGGTTACCAAGCGTTGGGAAAAAACGATTTTCCTCTGAGCCATTGCCATATTTTCCTTTGTAATTTCCAATGTACTGCGAATAATATTTGCCAATGTTGCTATCAATACTACTCCAACAGCCTTGTGTGTAATTATTATCACCAACGGTTATTACAAATTCAGGTTCATGTTCTTTAACTTTTTTAGCAACAGCCGCTTCGCCTTTGGTATTTGAACCAAAATCACCAATAACTGCGAAATTTATGGGGGGGGATTCAGCAAATATTGCAATGGGTAATGCTAATATAAATAATATTATTTTTTTCATTATTAGGCTTCTAGCTAGGTTTTATTTGTAGAATATTATAAATATTAGAGAGGAGCAAAAGTTTTTTCTATAAGACATGGGCTGGGCATAAAATCATTCAAATGTTTATTGCCTAGTTTTACCTTGATGGTTTTTATTTTTAGTGGGTATAGGTTTGATTAGGGCGTTGTAAGTCTCAATTGAGCTATATTGGTAATTAAGAGGTAAGCCCC
>CAWVYD010000261.1:0-2174 GCA_963934185.1 uncultured Legionellaceae bacterium
AACGCTTTTTATCGCCTTTTATCGAAGGCTCAATGCTTTCTTCTTTTACAGATGAGTTGATTTCAGAGGCGTTTAACTTTCCTGTTATCCATAAAAAGCTATCAGATACGCTCAGTGTTTTAGAATTATTTCATGGCCCAACCCTATCATTTAAAGATTTTGGCGCACGCTTTCTAGCGCAAAGTTTATCAAAACAAAATAATAAATTATTTCTTCTAGTTGCTACCAGTGGTGATACAGGTTCAGCCGTTGCCAGTAGTTTTCATGGTTTAGAGAACGTGGACGTAGTAGTACTTTTTCCCAAAGGAAAAATTACCGCGCGTCAGCAAGCGCAAATTTGTTGCTGGGGCGATAACGTGCAAGCGGTTGAAGTTGATGGCGTGTTTGATGATTGTCAAACATTGGTTAAACACGCTTTCGCAGATGAATGGTTTCAAAAGTCATTAACACTTTCAACCGCCAATAGCATTAACATCGGTCGTTTATTGCCTCAAATGAGTTATTACGCGTTTGCAGCCATACAGCATTTTAAGACAACCAAAGTGCCTTTAAATTTTGTGATACCTGCTGGAAATTTAGGTAATGCAACCGCGTGTGTTTATGCAAAAAAAATGCATCTGCCAATTGGTTCTATTACGCTTGCAACAAATAATAATAAAAGCGTTGTCGATTATTTAGATAATGGAAATTATCAACCTAGGGCCAGCATTGCAACGTTTGCAAATGCTATGGACGTGGGTGCACCAAGCAACTTCGAACGGTTAGAAAATCTGTTTAAAACACATAAATCCTTTAAAGACAACGTTGCCGCTTATTCCGTTACTGATGAAGACATTCAAAAAGCCATTCTTGATTGTTTTAAGCAGTATGATTATTTGATTTGCCCACATACCGCGACGGCTTACCACGTGGCGAAAACGAATTTACAAGGAAATCAATGCATTGTTTCAACGGCTCATCCGGCAAAGTTTGAAACCATTATTGAGCCTATCATTCATCAGAAAATAAAAGTACCCAAGGCATTAAACGTATTATTAGAGCGAACACAGTTGTGTGAGTCTATCAAACCATCACTTGATGCATTAAAAAAGTTACTTCTTAAAAAGTTGTAATTTTAAGTTGCGTTTTTTAAAAATTTAATTCAGTCTAAATGCAATTTAGAAATGCTACTAGGGTATTAAGAGGTGTTATGAAAGGCTATTCAGCATGGACGTTACTAAAAAATTCTTTGTCTTATCATGAAAAATGGCAAGCCACTTGGCGTAACCCCACCCTTAAAAAAAATTATGACATCATTATTGTTGGTGGCGGTGGGCATGGGTTGGCTACGGCTTATTATTTAGCGAAAGATCATGGCATAAAAAACATTGCTGTGGTTGAAAAAGGTTATTTAGGCGGAGGAAATACCGCAAGAAATACGACCATTGTCCGCTCTAATTATTTATGGGATGAATCATCAGACCTTTATGAATACTCACTAAAGTTATGGGAAGATTTATCAAGCGAATTAAATTTCAATGTGATGTTTAGTCAAAGAGGCGTACTTAATTTAGGTCATAGCTTGCAAGACATGCGAGACATTGAAAGGCGAGTTAATGCGAATCGATTGAATGGTATTGATAGCGAAGTATTAACACCCAAACAAGTTCAAAAAATTGTTCCTATTATCGATTTATCAACCAATGCTCGCTACCCTGTTTTAGGCGCATCTTGGCAAGCGAGAGGCGGCGTTGCTAGGCATGATGCACTTGCTTGGGGTTACGCGCGAGCGGCAAGTCAATTTGGCGTTGATATTTTTCAACAAACCGAAGTGACTGATATCGTCGTGCATCAAAATAAAGCAGTGGGGGTTAAAACCACTAAAGGGGTTATTAATTCTGGGTTGGTTGCCTGTGTGACGGCTGGAAATTCTTCTGTCATGGCTAACATGGCAGGGCTTCGCTTACCGATTGAATCTCATCCTTTACAAGCGTTGGTTTCTGAGCCACTAAAACCTATTTTAAACACAGTTTTAATGTCTAATGCCGTGCATGCTTATGTTAGCCAATCTGATAAAGGTGATTTAGTCATTGGCGCAGGAATTGACAGCTATACCGGTTATGGCCAGCGAGGCTCTTTTCATGTCATTGAAGAAACGCTGGCAGCCATATGCGAATTATTTCCAATGTTTAGCC
>CAWVYD010000262.1:0-2162 GCA_963934185.1 uncultured Legionellaceae bacterium
GTTTACGACCATTAGAAATATTTTTTATTCATAATTTTGGTGCGGAACGTCAGATTAAAGTATGTGCATGGTGGCGTTTATTGTGCCAGTTTATTTGAGGGCCATCTATGACCAAAGAATTAAAAACCATCGAAGAACTAAAACAACGACTAATGACCATTAATTTTGAAGCGAGTGAGTTCGCAAAAAAATATGAAACAACGCTCGGCCCGCTAAGTAGGGAGCAGCGAATTGCTGAGAGTTCTTTAGTGAGTATCCGACATGGTTATCAATTACCTTCAAAAAAGCATTCTTTTAATGGAGGGGTTGAATGGCTAACGGATAAAGACTTTTTTGATAAAATGAAAAGATGCCTGCCGCACAATGCCCATAATAAAGAAACAATGAATTTAGAAGCCTACTTACTCTCTCTTACCGTTAACAATGCTTTTCGTGTGGTGCTTGGTCCTTTGCTTGATAAGATGCGAGAAAAAATCCAAGCGGTTGATGATAAATTTCAGCATGATAAAGGCGTTGTTGAAGCGCATTTGACGCGTACTCCTGTTACAGGATCATCTGATGTATTGCGAAATTCTGACGTGGTGACGAAAAAATCACTGGCTAAAAGCATCTCATTGCTTTCTTCAAAAACCAGTTACTTTTTAAATCGTGGCAAAATCGCCAACGCGGAAAGGGAGTTTGCATCAGAGCAAGCAAAAGAAAAAGCGAATGATGCTCGTAAAGTAACGATAGAACCTTACTTGGCTTTTGTTGACAGACACAGAGGTGAAATAAAGGGACATGAACACATTATGAATCAAATGCTTTTGCTTAACACCTCAGAGAAAAACATTAAAAGTGCTATTTGTCATGGATTACGAGAGACGTATCAAGAACGTCAAGTGCAGTTTGAAAACGATTATAAAGAGTTAGAAACGTCTGCCAAAGATAAGATTGCCCATGAGCAAACCGCTAAAACACTTAAAGGCATGAGGCCTATTGACGTATCACATATTGATAAGATGGGTGTGTTAATAGATGCATTAAAGCGTCAGGCAAGCCAGATTGACACATTGGCGGAGCAAAACATGCAGTACGTGAAGGATGATTTTGTATGGCAAAAAGCTCATGTAATTATTGAATCACCCACGCTAATGCAAGGCGTTTTAACGGCTAACACCGATCCTAAAGTGATTGCATCCATTCTTTCTTGCGCTAAAAAACATGCAATACAGTCTAGGTTTATTGAAGATGCTGTGAATGGACTGAAAATTGAAACGTTGAGTCAAGCCGCTGTTGACGGCGTGTTGGCTTTTATTAAACAAGGCCGAGGTAAAGAGAATAATTTTAGCAAGGTAGAATCTAAGCTAGAATTCATGTCGATACTGTTGGCAAAGCAAGACGTTGATGAACGTGACAAGATAATTAAAAGCATAAATAAGCCGAACGTTGTTGAAGCTGTGATTCATTTATCTCAGCTCAATTTACTATCTAAAATCACCTCGACAATGGTAGGAGAGCATGCAGATATAGTTAATTTTTTAAGTGCAAATGGCTCGACTAGGAATGATATTGACGAGATATTAAGTAGTAGAGAAAAGTCAGAGCCAATTACTGTACTAATGATGGCTTTACAAAGTGATGTGGCTATAAAGCCAGAGATGATTAAGCGCTTTGTAAGTAATGTAGTGAAGGGTAACGAAGCTCAAATTCTAGAGGTTCAAGAAAAAATACTTGCTATGACGCAAATGAATAAAAGTAATTTGGATAAACCAGTGAAACAAGAAGTAATGCTGAGCATTGAAAATAACATAATGCTTGCTCGTGCTATTAATTATATCTACGAGCAAAGTAGGAGCATTAAAAGGGGAGATGAATCGTTACTATTGGCCTTGGCTAATGAGGTGACGTTATCTGAAAAAGATGAGAATATGGCATCAAAAATTTGCAATCATGATAATGGTGAATATTATCAAAATGCCTTAGTAACGCTTTATCAAGATTATCTTAATGTAGAGGATGATGTACTTTCTTCGCCTTTGATAGGGACATTGAATTCAATGCCAATTGATAAAATGAAGCAGACGGGGAACATGCTTAATGCATTAAATCATGCGTTTGAGAAGGCGGTGGGTATTCTTGCGAACGTGAACACCTATTCTTGCCTATCGTGAACAGTGATT
>CAWVYD010000263.1:0-2156 GCA_963934185.1 uncultured Legionellaceae bacterium
AACTCGCGACCCCAACCTTGGCAAGGTTGTGCTCTACCGCTGAGCTATTCCCGCTGAATAAGCCGTCATTGTACGGCTTTTAAGAATTGTGTCAACAGCTATTCATCATTTTCTTTAATTAAATCTGGCCATGCAATCTTAAGGTAAACAAACATCGACCAAATTGTTAAAACTGCAGATAAATACAGTAAAATCAAGCCAATAACACCTAACCAAGAGTCAGCAGGGCGAAATGCGATTAAAAAACCAAGGGCAAACATTTGAATCGCCGTTTTAAATTTAGCGATAAACGTTACGGCAATGCTGGCGCGTGCACCCATTTCAGCCATCCACTCTCTAAGTGCCGAAATCACAATTTCTCGCCCAACAATAATGACTGCAGGAATAGCAATATAAGGAATGTCATGCTCTGACACTAATAACACCAGTGTTACGGCAACTAGGAGCTTATCCGCAACGGGATCCATAAACGCACCAAAGCGAGAGGTTTGATCCCACGTTCGGGCTAAATAGCCATCAAGCATGTCAGTTATACACGCTAACGTAAAAAATGCCGCCGCGGTTAAATGCGCCCAGCTAAAGGGTAAGTAAAAAATACCTATATAAACTGGCAAAAGACCAATTCGAAATAAGGTTAAAATATTAGGCAAATTCATCTTTAATATTACCTTAGGATACCGTGGTTGTATGCTAACGTTGAACGCAGGCTAATTCAAGAGAGGAAGCAAAGCAGATACATCGCAAGCCACACAACTTTGGTGATTAAGTACATCACGAGTTAACGCGTCACTACGTATATGCAAACCAATAAAATCAACCTTTGCGTGTTGAGCTGCTTCAAAGTCACAACGACTGTCTCCAATCATTACTGTCTCTTTTGGTTCACAATCAAATTCAGCCATGAGTTCATTAAGCATGTCTGGTGCTGGTTTGCCTAATGTATGATCCGGCGTTTTACATGCATCAATCAGTTCAGTCAGCCCTGCATAGGCCACTTCTTCTTTTAACGTTATTAATGACGCTGCCGTTGCAATGCCAATAAAAACGTTGTTTTCTATCAAGCGCATGATTAACTGCTTTGCACCCGGAAACACACAGACATCATGCCCATGATGCATTCGATAATCAATAAAATAATTAAACATTGCGGAGCGTTTCGAAGAATATACTGACTCAGGGTATAAGGTTTGAATCAAATAACAAATATCCAAATGCATTAGCGAACGCAGTTTTGACTCATCCACATCCGGTAAGCCAATAAGTTTAGCACTATCGAAAAACTGCTTTACAAATTGACCTATAACATCGGTTAATGTGCCCTGCCAATCAAAGATGACCAATTTATATTTCACTTAGCGCCTCGAACTAAAATAACAACCAATAGACTTATTGTAGGTCATAATTACTTGTCTCGCAGCAAATCGATGAATGATTGCCATGCTTTGTCTGGCGGCACATCAATAAAATATGGGGCTGGTTGCCAATCAAAACTAAGTTGATTCGCATGTAAATACAATCGTGACGCTTTGGCAAGTACGCCTTTTAACTCGCAGCGTTTTATTCCGTATTTTTTATCGCCAATGATGGGCTGCCCCATAAATTGCGCATGAACACGAATTTGATGCGTTCGACCGGTCACGGGATACACGGCCACCAAACAACACTCATCAAAATTTTCAATGATTTGAAACATGGTTTTAGCCGCTTTGCCTTCTTCGCTCACTCGTACAATACGCTCACCGCCGTTTAAGGTGTTTTTTAGTAATGGCTCATCAATGACGCGTTGTTTTGGCCCGTGCCAAGTGCCCGTTAGCAAAGCCAAGTAACGTTTACGTACTTGTTTTGACCGCAATTTCTCATGAATACCCACTAATGCTTTACGTTGCTTTGCAATTAAAAGACAACCAGACGTATCTTTATCTAAGCGATGCGCCAGTTCTAATTGAGGATTTTCTAACGCCAAACGAAGGCCTTCAATCACAGCAAAACTTAAACCGCTGCCGCCATGTACCGCCATTCCAGCAGGTTTATCAAGCCCAATAAAGTTTTCATCTTGATAAATAATGGCATCTAATAATTTTTGCTTTATACCCTGCGGGATGGTCACTTCGACTTTCTCTGGCATGCTTACTGGTGGAATACGAACCACATCACCA
>CAWVYD010000264.1:0-2091 GCA_963934185.1 uncultured Legionellaceae bacterium
GCAATTTAAACTGATTAAATGGCTACTTATTATTGTTTCACTCCTGCACATCATCATTGCGATTAAAAAGGTTATGTCAAAAGAACTGATACAGCATAGTGATAGCGAAGCACCTAAAAAATTGCCATTAACTAGGTCTCAGAAAATAATCCTTAAATATAAGAAGTAGCCATTAATGAGCCTCAAAATAATTGATGAAAAACAGCAGTTAACCAAAGATTTTATTAAATATTCCATCAAATACTACAAAAATGTAAAGGGTACACTCCTTCAAAACGACACATCAAACCTTATTGAGGAAAAGGTCATTAGTATTGGTATCGCTTATGTTTTTATGTGGCTAGTTGGGCTGATTTTAACATTCACAGGAGTAGGAATAGTGTTGTTCATAGCAGGATATGTATTTTCCAGAGTTGTTAATACAGAAATCTATGGCAAAGAGCGCTCTCTCGATATGCTAAATGAAGATGAACGTCATTTGTTAGAGTTAATAGATGCTCATATCAAACAGTTAAAAAGCCTAAAAATTAGAGTGAGCCTTAAGTCCCAGAGAAACAAAGTGCTTTTCATCGATTATCCAATCCTTACATCTGAACTGGCCATTGTTGCCAATAAAATCAGAGGCCTAAATCACCAGCATTTAAGCTTTAAATATCGTTTAAATTATTTGAAACTCGTCGAATCAGAAGAGCTCCTTTTTACAAAGCTAGATCACGCTTACCAAATTTGAAATCAAGGATAGTTATGACTCAGATTATTAGTGCACTATTTATTATTATTATTACAGGTTTTTTATTGATAAGCTTTTTGAGAGATAAAAATTATCGTAACGAATGCGTCAGTGTTGGAATTTTAGGCACATTCGTTGGTATTACTTTGAGTTTATACAACTTTGACTCATCTAATATTTCAAGTTCAATTCCAGGGTTTCTTGATGGCCTTAAGTTGGCTTTTATTACGTCTGCTTCAGGAGTGTGTGCGTCCATTTTATTGTCACTGAGAAAGCCTGATTCTGAAGTAAACAGCCTTGAAGAATTAGTGGAACTTCAAAAAGCAAATAACGACATCCTAAGTGCGTCACTTTCCACTCTTTCAGAACAATCAAGCGAGCAGATTGTAAAGGCGCTTAAAGATGTCGTTACAGAATTTAACCACCATATCGAAACCCAATTTGGTGATAACTTTAAAGAACTAAGTCAGGCGTTTCATAAGCTCGTAGCGTGGCAAGAAGAATACACCATAATGGTTCAGCAACAACAACAATCTATACATCAACAACACGCATTAACGATGCAACGTTTGAACGATTTTGAAAAAATAGAAAATACAAAACTAAGTGCGCTTAAAATTCAGGGGGACGAGTTTATTTGTCTGTTAAATGCTCATGCTGGCGAACTAAAGAATCAGACCGACGGTATCTATAGCTTGATTAGTTCATTTAAGGGGCAGTCCAGTGAAATTACAAATAGCCTCAGTGCAAGCCTACGAACTGTAAACATGCGCATTTCTGACTCAGTAAAGCTTGCAGAAGATAACATCACTGCTCTGATTGGTGTCGCAAATGGCAAGTTACGTTAATGAATAAAAACGCTTCACTTGGGTTGGCAGACATGATGTCTGCATTAATGATGTCTTTTATGTTTATCTCCATTGCGTTTTTAGCACAGATTGAACAGGGCCATGTTACGTTTACACAAGCACTCAACGAAGTACTTCACGAGGAGTTTGACTCTGATCTAGTCCGCTGGAAGGCAGAAATAACCGATGACAACGTGGTGCGGTTCCATGCCCCATTTCTAGTTGGCAGCACTCAAATACCAGAAGGTTTTCAAAGCACTTTAAAGGAGTTTTGTCCGCGTTACATTAGTGTCCTTGTAAAAGATAAACTTATTAACGGCATTCAAGAAGTGATAGTTCAAGGACACACTTCTAAGGGTTGGAATCAAATCACTGGAGCAGAGCAGAGCTTTATTAATAATATAAAACTGTCTCAAAAAAGGGCTGTGAATGTGTTGTCGTTTTGTTACTTACTAGAAGATCAAAAAATTACAGAAAACCGGCCATGGCTAGAGTCTTACTTCCATGCAAATG
>CAWVYD010000265.1:0-2090 GCA_963934185.1 uncultured Legionellaceae bacterium
ATGCTCATTTGAAATTTCATTCAAACTCATTAAATGATTAGAATTTTGATTACGCTTATAACAACTCAACCTAGTGCCTCGTCAACATTCAATTAAAGTGTTGCGTACTTTGTAAGTGTCTCGCGCTTAAGCGCTCATGGCTGCGCCATCGTGTGGGTGTGAACTGCATTAGTGCTTACTCACACAGATACCGATCCCTCACACACCATAAAAATATAACCCTATGTTTTTATGATCAAAACATTAACTCTGCAATTAATCGAAGTCTAGTAAAACATAGGATGAGGGCTGTGGGATGGAGGATGTCGTATATAACAATTGAATTTTCTTGCAAATATAAAAGTTTGTTTTATAATTTACATATTATACTTTTATATTTGCAAGAAACTTAGATGGCTCATGTTAGTAGAGATATTTCACAAAAACTGTTAAAAGCCTTGGAAGTTAATCCCGTTGTTTTTTTAAATGGCCCACGCCAGGCCGGTAAAAGTACGCTAGTGCATAAATTATCTAAAAGTAAATTCCCCGCAGAATACGTTACTTTTGACAGCACAACGCAAATGGCTGCTGCCGTTAATGCACCTGAAACCTACCTCAAAGAACGCCAAGGTGCATTGATTATTGATGAGGTTCAGCTGGTACCAGAAATTTTCCGTGCATTAAAGGTGGTTGTTGACGAATTAAGATTAGAGCATGAGGGTAAATTACACGGACAATTTCTATTAACCGGCTCAGCTAACATATTAGCCTTACCAAAATTATCGAACCCTCTCGTAGGCAGGATGAGCGTACTAACACTCTACCCTTTTTCAAGTTCTGAGGCTCTTGGAAGCGCAGGTAATTTTATTACAAATCTATTTAATCAATCATTTCAAGCCGATCCCAATGAACATAAATTACTCGATATTATTCGACTTGCCACTTACCCTGAAATTTCTGGTTGTAATAGTGAAGAAAGAACACATTGGTTTGATGGTTACATTACAACCATTTTACAAAGAGATGTTCGCGCTTTAGCTGAAATTGAAAAATTGAGCTCATTACCTAACTTACTACGCATACTGGCTAACCGTTCTGGCAGCCTTATTAATGATGCTGATATTTCTAGAGATGCTGGTCTTAATACGGTTACTTCTAGAAATTATAAAACGCTTTTGAAAATGCTTTTTTTAACGTTTGAGATCCCACCTTGGTATCGCAATATTGGTAAACGACTGGTGAAATCAACCAAAGGCTACTTAACAGATACTCTACTGTTATGCCACTTACTTCAATATGAATTAAGCGCTTTAGCAATAAACCGGCCTGAAATTTTTGGGCATGTATTAGAAAACTTTGTTGCAACAGAATTACTTAAATTAATTGCTAATCATGACCACAAGTTTGATTTGTTTCATTTTAGAACCAGCGACAACAAAGAAGTTGACTTCATACTGGAAAAACCCAATGGTAATTTAGCAGGAATAGAAGTCAAAATGAGTGATAAGGTGAGTCGCTCTGACTTTAAAGGCTTAGAAACATTACAAAGCCTTACCAAAGATGACTTCATTTGCGGAATTGTTTTATACCGAGGCAAAGACGTAGTTCCCTTTGCAAAAAACCTATGGGCTGTACCCATTTCAAATTTGTGGCGTTAAGAAGCTTATGGCCAGAGCTGCTGCCTGAATGGTTGATTGAGAACATCACAACAAACAAAAAGCCTAGCAAAAAAAGCTTAGTAGTCCTGAAGTATCTACAAGGAGCAGTAGATTTAGCGTTAGATAAAAAAAGAAGCTCGGTCAATATGCTGTCATTTGGGATGGCGAAAAAGCAATAAAAAGTGATTTGAATTTATCACGTCAAACATGTGCAAATATTCCCCCCATTTGTTGGGAATTAAATAAACATGTTAACTAAATGACGGTTTCATTAACATGTCAGATTAATAGGTTAACTAAATGAGTGTTTCGTTAACATGACATGTTAATGCTAGATGCAGGATTAAGATTTTTGCAGGCTTTAGAAACTGTTGCAGAATTTGCAATAGTTTAACTTTTATACTTAAGTATTGCTTTGTAACGAGTTACAAATAACTACGATTAATGACTAGA
>CAWVYD010000266.1:0-2022 GCA_963934185.1 uncultured Legionellaceae bacterium
TTACATTAAAACAATTATATAGCTAGGTGTTGCACTTCACTTGTGAAAAGGCGAAAGTCAATGAGGCATCGCTTAAAACAACACTAATAGAACCTGCCATAAATGGGCCTTTACCAGAGCAAGTTGTATTAATGCAACCAGACGTTAAGCCGATGCCTCCACTCAATGACAAAGAGGCACAAGGATGCGACGTTCAAATTCCAACGCAAATATTGGCTAATGATATTAAGTCTGCGCATTCAAAAATGCTTGAGCAACTCGTATTAAAGCAACCAGAAGTTAAGCCTATGCCTCCACTCAATGACAAAGAAGCACAAGTATGTGACGTTCAGATGTCAACACAAGCATTGGCTAATGATATTCAGTCTGTGTATTCAAAAGTGCTTGAGCAAGTCATGGAGGCACATTCCCTGCTACAAAATAACGTACCCCAAAAAATGTCTGATGATTTGCTTGAAGCAATCGATACTTTTCAAATGAAGCAAGTAGAAAACATAGACGTGTTAAAGATAGAGTTAATCAACCTAAAAGACGCCAGCCAAAGCATTTGCCATGCATGGATGGATGCATCACATAACCCACAGATGGGCAATTTGGGTGAAAGAGCTCATTACTTAGCCGCGTATTGCGCCCGTGCTTTTCTTCGCGTGTTTGATGTGCTGAGTACCTTATTGGTTAGTGGCAAGTTGGAAGCAAGCACTTACAACAGCGATAAAGCAGGTGAAATGTCGTACATCAAACTACCAACATTTTCCAAACATGAATCCGTCAGAACTTTTTTTAATACCATTTCAAACATTGATTCAGACGAGCCATCTTCTATACCAGAAAATAACACCGCCATTCAATTTTGAATGTTTAAGGTTTGTTAAGCGTGTGCTAACACACGCTTTCAATGAAATATTATGTGATTTTTTGCGCTAGCAAAAGTGCAAAGGAACCAGCTATCAGTCGTCCTTGCTCGTCTTTTCTATGCAAATGACCCATCGACTCTTTGTGTTCAATAATCGACCAGCCACTGTCTTGATAGGCATGATAGAGTTCTTCTTTTTGCGCCATATAAGTGAAAGATGCTGGCAGCGAATAAGGTTCTGCTTGTACAGGAAACACCAGACAATGATAACCATTAACCTTGGTCATTGTTTGAAGTTCCGTCAACAACTCAGGAATACGCTGCGGCTTTAAAAATTGCAAAGAGACCGTTGATAAAACCAAATCATACTGTTCTGGTTTGATTTCTAGAGGCTGATTTAAATCATGTAGCAAGGTATCAACCTCAGATAAATCTTCTTTTTCAACTATCTCTTGAATCGATTCCAATGCTTTTTTATTTTGATCAATCCCTGTTACACGATGCCCCATTTTGGCTAAATACAATAAATTTCTACCGGAGCCACAGCCCACATCAAGAATTGATAAATTTGGAATATCACGCAAATACGCCTGATAGACATACATTAAATCACTATGCACAGCGCCTAGCGCGTATTTTTTAGGGAAATAACGATGAGGCATGCAGCAAAACTCAAGGGTTGCCTTAAAAGAGTCACTGACAGGAATGATCTTATGCCATGAGGCAGGAGGAATAAGTAACTCAGGCGCCTCTTCGTTGATACGAGTACGTGATAGTTCTAGTCCCTGACCATTTAGACACACAAAATCAATCGCCCCTTCTTGCAAAGAAAACTTAGCCCAGCTTCCTTCTTTCGTACTGTGTTTTTCAAGAAAAAAGGTCAGTTTCCCATTACTATCAATTTTCGTTTGTTTATAACTCACTAAATCATCATATTTTAATATCATCACGCACCTTTTTTGGGAGAGGGCATTTTATTAAGTATTAAACAATGGCCTATTTGAAAGAAAGGCTCCATCATCTTTTTGACAGCAACCAAGCTAAGCCGCCGTATTTTCACCTTGAGCAAAGCACGTTCTATTTTAAAATTGGGAACATACATCGGTATGTGACTAACTTTTAAAATAGAACGTAACGCCGCGAACCATGCTGAGCCGTCGTATTTTTGT
>CAWVYD010000267.1:0-1947 GCA_963934185.1 uncultured Legionellaceae bacterium
ACTGAACTTCCTCTAAGCGGTAAACCTACTCCGCCTTTCCCTTCCATACCATGACATGCCGCGCATTGTGTTTGATAAAGATTTTCACCTTTAGACATTAATTGCTGCATGGTCATTTTCGGCAAGGCTGTATCAGGTGCCGCTACTTTTTCTGCTTTTTTGACCCATAAGTCGTATTCTTTTTGAGGCACTGCTTTTACGACAATAGGCATAAAACCATGATTTTGCCCACATAACTCAGCGCATTGCCCGCGATACGTACCTGGTTTTTCAATTTTTGCCCATGATTCATTCGTAAAACCAGGAATGGCATCTTTCTTAACGCCTAAATCCGGTACCCACCATGAGTGGATAACATCGTTTGACGTCATCAAAAAACGTATTTTTTTATTAATTGGCACAACAATAGGATTATCGACTTCAAGTAAATACCATTCGCCTTTCTTTTCTTTGTTTTGTCTTTGAGCGATTGGCGTGCTTAAATTACTGAAAAAACTAATGCCTTCGTCTAGGTATTGATATTGCCATTTCCATTGATAACCAATGACTTTAATGGTGACATCAGCATTGGAAGCATCATCCAAACGAATAAGGGTTTTTGTTGCAGGAATGGCAAGCCCGATTAAAATGAAGCAAGGAATAAGTGTCCAGAGAATTTCAACTTTCAAATTTTCATGGAAATTAGCAGCCACTGCCCCTTGTGATTTCCGGTATCTAATAAGTGAAAAAATAAGTACGCCAAACGTACCAATCGCAATCACAATACACACAATCATAACGGTCATATGAAGATCATAAATGTCCTTACTAACCGGTGTCACCCCGCGGTGCATATTCATTTTCCAATAATCAGTTGCATGCACAACCGTCGCAGCCAACAACATCGATAGCGAGAACACTACCTTGCTAGCCATTCGATAAAGGCGTTTTAACATCCATCCCTCTCTTTTCTTATTATTTATGCAATGCCAAATAAATGAAACATTACTCCAAACGTAAAAATCATGTTTACACCCCATGGGAATAATGATGATTTACCACAATGTCTTATTGCCATCGCCGGTTTGAGTCGCCATGTATTTAATGGCTTCTTTTACTTCACGGTGAGAACACTTAAAACAACTCGCATGATGTTCACTATTCATCACATTATGGAATAAGGCATCGACGCCTTTTTCCAAACGCGGTTGCCAATAAGTGTGTTCATCAAGTTTAGGCGCGCCAGCCTTGCCTTCTGCATGGCAAGCAGCGCACTTTGCTTCATAGACTTCTTCACCATTTATATTGTCTGTTTTAGCTTGTACCGAACAAAAAGCTAATACGACTGATAGAATTAAAACCACTTTCACTTTAAACGCTTTCATCCTATTTCCTTTTTACAACGCAGTATAACGCGCTACCACAAACTGTAATTACCCTTATCGGAACTTTCAGTTACCATGTATTTAATTGCTTCAATCACTTCTGTTGATGTGCAATGCTTACAGCCACCATTTTTAGGATGCGTTTTACTGTTAATGGTATTTCTCATCAACACATCTAAATTTTTCTCAACCAATGGCTTCCATACTTGCGCGTCTCCAACTTTAGGTGCGCCAAGCTTGCCATCCGCATGACAAACGGAACAATTTTCTTGGTAAACCTCAACGCCAGACGCGATGCCTTTCGTTGGGTTGCCTTCTTTAAGGTCTCTCCACTGAGAGGGTGTTAATGATTGCTTTATCATATAATCCACAGCTGAAATCAAATCATTGTCTGAACACGAAACGCATGCCCCTCGCAATGGCATCTGGTTATAACCATTAATCGTATGACGATATAAGGTTTTAAACCCTTGCTTTTTTAAACGATGATGCCAACCATTAGCATTTCCTATTTTAGGCGCGCCCATCTTACTCTCTTGATGACACAAAATACACGCTTTTTTATAGACTTGCTTACCGCGCT
>CAWVYD010000268.1:0-1946 GCA_963934185.1 uncultured Legionellaceae bacterium
TGGGTGTTCCAATATGTAGTTTTTAATGGCATGCGCTTCTTGAGTTCGATCGAAACATCGAAGCCCATAAAACGCTTGTTCCTTGTCATTGTTTAATGTGCTTGATGCCGCGTAGGTGACAGCGCCATCACTTATTTTTTCTTGCAAAGGAAATATTTTTTGACAAACAAGATTAACGTCATTAATTAAACGGGCACTGGATCTGAAATTACAGCTTAATTGCAGTGGATTAACGTTTATTTGGTTAATGCCATGATGTTGAATTGTTAAAAACAAACCAACGTCTGCTTCTCTAAAGCGATAAATTGACTGCATAGGATCGCCAACCAAAAACAATGTTTTACCGTCCCCGTCATACCAACTTTCCGTTAAGCGTTCTAGCAAATAAAATTGTTTTTTGGACGTATCTTGAAATTCATCAATCAGTAAATGATTAATTTCATAATCCAAATACAACGCCAATTCGGTTGGCGTGTCTTCACCCAGTGCATGCAAGGCTTGCATGGATATTTCACTGAAATCAACTTTCGCTGTCTGGCTGAATAAAATGGAAAGCTCTGCGGCAAGTAAGGGTAATAATGTTAATAAAGCGTCTAATACATCCCATTGCAAATCGCTGTAAGCCGTTAACGGAATTAATAGAGATTGTTGTAAACAGAGCACTAACGAAGGACTGCTTTCTAATGCGTCGCTTAAGGTTTTTAATTTATCTTTAATTAGTTTTGATGCAAACTTTTCCTCAGTACTTGAAAAAAAACTGGCAGCAGGAAAGCCTTCTTTTTTTGTGTAACGTTTGCGAGGCGAACCACTGGTGCTTAATAGTAAACTTGCGAGTTGCTTAAGGAAACCAAACACATGCCACGGCAGACTCGATAACTCAGAATGAATTGGGTAAGGGTGGTGACCCGCTTGATAAGCAATAATAGACTCAATAAGATCGATGACCTCACTCGGTATTTGTTCCAAGGTTAATTGGCATTGTTGCGTTTGAATGTCTGCTAGAACGTTTTCAAAATAGTCTCTATTAAGCTCATTGGCTGAGATCACATGTGCTAGCCATTGCTCCCGTTTTTGAAGCATAAGAACAAACAGCGAAATAAGTTGTGTTTGATTATTGCCTACATGGCCTTGAATAATTTCAAGCGAGGGTAAATACTTAGGATTATTTTCTGCTGTTTTCAGAGTTTGTTGCGCAGCATTTCGATAAAGTTCATTAGGATCATCAGCAATGAAACTAAAGGGGATGGCTTTAGAGAGCAAGGGCATTCGGTTGGTTAAAAACAAACAAAAAGCATCAATAGTGAGCACGCGCAACCGATGTTTGTTTTCAAAAATCCGCCATTGTTTACGTTCATTTTGTTGCAGGGCTGTGGTTGCTAATTCATAGGTTTTTTGTAAATAGGCTTCTTGAGGCTTTGCTTTTTGTGCCAGTAAAAGAGATTCAATAATCCGTTCTTGCATTTCTGCCGCAGCTTTTTTAGTAAAGGTAATGGCTACAATCTCTTCAGGATTATTTACTTTACTTAATAGTCCCAAGTACCGTTGAGTTAAGAGTGATGTTTTTCCTGAACCAGCAGGCGCTTGAATAATAAAAGAATGGTTTATGTTTAATGCGCTGTCTCGCGCAGATTGATCAGGAACGTTCGTCATAAGCAGGCCTCATTAAATATCTATCACTTTTTTCATCACAACAGCAACTCATCTTTAAATGTTGCTCAATCGAAAAAAAGCTTACATAAAAGGGTTATGCGCGCTTTATTTCGTAATTTAAAAGTATAAATATAAGTCATACTTGCGCGAATAAAATGATAGATATTTAATGAGGCCTGCTTATTGTGCGCTTGAAATTATAAAAGATTGATTGTACGCTAATATAACTCGCATTCAAGCAATTGGACTTTGGACTAAAGTAGCTTAAAACATTATCTAGTTCTTATTGAGAACAG
>CAWVYD010000269.1:0-1942 GCA_963934185.1 uncultured Legionellaceae bacterium
TAATAATAAGATAGAGTAAATTAAAATCTTAAAAAACTACTGCGGAATGAGAGTTCTATTCTCCTAATTGTTTATTAAAGAGTAGCTCTTAAAAAATATAGATTTATGTCCAAGAAACCGGACCTATATTAGGTGTCCGCTCGGGTGATAAATAGGATGACCAGTTTAGGAATGCTTAAATCAGTTGAAGTTGTTTAGAAAAAACACTTACACAGGATGGATCAGCTCAATTTTTGATTTATTCAACAACGCTTGTATAAAAAGGGAAATGGGTGCATGGCTCTTAAAGGTTATCCATTTAATCATTTTGGTCTTCTTGATAACTGGCAATGGTTTTTAAGAAGATCTCACCGTATTTTTTCACTTTAAATTGACCGACGCCATGCACTTCTAAAAATTCAATGTCATCAACTGGTTGTTTGTTGGACATGTCAACCAAGCTAGCGTCTGAAAAAATCATAAAAGGCGGCACGTCTTGTTTTTTAGCAAGCTGAGTTCGAACCGATTTTAAAAGTGATAATAGGCCGCTGTCAGTTACTTCGGCTGATTTTACTTTTCGGCCACTGGCTTTGCTTTGGTGCAGTTGTTTTCTAAGTGGCGTGGCTTTAAAGTCACATTCACCTTTTAATAAGGAACGTGCTTTTTCGGTGAGTTTTAACACGTTAAATTCACTAAGGGCTTGTCTGGCATAGCCTGATTGAATCAGTTGCTGAATGGTATGCTTTAATTCTTCTTCTTTTTTATCTTTGCATAAGCCATAGGTTGAAAGTTTGTCATGCTCTTTTTCTAACAATTTTTTCTTATTGGCGCCGCGCAGAACGTCAATGACGTGTTGCATGCCGTAATTTTGATTTAAGCGATAAATGCACGAAAGGATTTTTTGGGCTTCAACGGTTTTATCAATGGTTTCAAGCGGCGTTAAGCAATTGTCGCACTGGCCACAGGGCGTATTATCTGTTTCATTAAAATAATTGAGCATTATTTGCTGACGACAACTGTTGCCTTCGGCAAAATGAATCATGGCGTAGAGTTTGCCTTGTTCGATGTGGCGCTGCTTTTCATTGGTGAGTTGTTCAATGAAGGAAAAAGGCATCATGCTGTCGCTGTATTGATAGAGTAATAATAAATCGGCCGTTAAACCGTCGCGGCCAGCACGGCCGGTTTCTTGGTAAAAATTTTCAATACTTTTCGGTAAATTATAATGAATGACAAAACGAATGTTGGATTTATCTACGCCCATACCAAAGGCAATGGTGGCAACAATGATGTTAATCTCATCGTGTTTAAAGGCATGAAAGGCGCTGCTTCGCTCTTCAAACGTAAGGCCTGCGTGATAAGGCATGGACTCATAACCTAAGGCTTGCAATTGTAAATTGACTTTATCGACGCCTTTGCGTGTGCTGCAATAAATGATGCCGGGTTCGTTTTTATGTTGCTCAATAAATCGCTGGATTTGTTGCATGGGCTTGTGTTTATTTAGTACTTGATAACGCAAGTTTTCACGCAAAAAGCTGCTAATGTAGGTGTTATTTTCAATGCTTAAGCGATTGATAATATCGTTACGTGTGTCTATGTCGGCCGTTGCGGTTAAGGCTAAAATAGGCACGTAAGGGTACATTTGCTTTAGCCGGCCTAAATCAGCGTAGTCTTTTCGAAAGTCATGGCCCCATTGCGACACGCAATGGGCTTCATCAATGGCGAACAAATTAATGTCCAGTTCGTCAATGCGAGCCAGAAAACTGGGAGTTAATAATCGCTCGGGTGAAATATAAAGTAAATCTAACTCATCATTATAAAGCTTACGAAGCGTGCGCCGTGATTCATTGGCATCGAGCGACGAATTATAAAATGCGGCTTGAATGCCATTGTTGGTTAAGTTAGCCACTTGATCTTCCATTAAGGCGATTAAGGGCGAAATCACAATGGTGGTGCCCGGTAAGAG
>CAWVYD010000270.1:0-1939 GCA_963934185.1 uncultured Legionellaceae bacterium
CACGGGCTTGAAGATTTAAAAATAAAAACGCTACGCCATGTATCGAAGGCGTTTTCAGATGATCCGGTGCGTTTATTGCGTGCCGCCCGTTTTGCTGCAAAATTTGCCTCAATGGGGTTTACTATTGCGGATGAAACCAACGCGCTCATGTATGACATGGTTAAAAAAGGCGAAGTGGATGCGTTGGTCTCTGAGCGAGTCTGGAAAGAAACAGAAAAAGCATTACAAACGACGGCGCCTGAAGTGTATTTTGAATGCTTAAGACGTTGTGGCGCTCTTGAAATCATATTTCCTGAGTTACATGCCTTATATGGCGTTCCAGCGACCAAACATTTTCATGGTGAAATTGATACGGGTATTCACGTGATGATGGTTTTAGCCAAGGCTGCGGAGCTGTCTGATTCGCCACTGGTTCGTTTTGGCGCTTTGATGCATGATTTAGGTAAAGGGCTAACCACGTTTGAAAATTTACCTAGCCATCCTGAACACGCACAAAAGGGCGTTGATTTAGTCATTGCATTGTGTGATCGCTTGAATGTGCCAAATGAGTATAAAGCCTTAGGCGTTATGGCCGCAAAATATCACACGCGCGCCCATAAAAGTTTAAATGCGCCGGCAGAAGCGTTATTAACGTTATTGTATGAAATGAATGCTTTTCGTTTTGAACAGCGGTTCCAACACTTTTTATTAGTCTGCGAGGCGGATGCGTTTGGTCGCATCGCTAAAGCCAATGCAACCTATCCCCAGGCGGTTTATTTATGGGATATATATTGCGCTGCTAAACAAGTGGACGTACAACAAATCATTAAAAAAGGTGCGAAAGGGGCCGAGATAAAGCTAAAACTAAAAGCAGCGCAAGTTATGGCTATCGATGCATTTATAAAAGGACAATGAATCATGAAAAAAAAATTAAATTTAGTCTGGCTTGATTTAGAAATGACGGGCCTAGAACCAGAAAAAGATAGGATCATTGAAATTGCAACGATTGTGACGGATGCTGATCTTAATATCCTGGGTGAAGGCCCTTCGATGGTTATTCACCAAGACAAAGCATTGCTTGATGGCATGGATGAATGGAACACCAAGCAACACAATAAATCTGGCTTAGTAGGGCGTGTGCTTGAAAGTACGATTAGCGAAGACGAAGCCGTTGAGCGAACACTGGCTTTTTTAGAGCAATACGTTAAAAAAGGTGTTTCCCCTATGTGCGGTAATACCATTTATCAAGACAGACGGTTTATGACGAAATACATGCCAAAATTGGAACGTTTTTTTCATTATCGGAATTTAGACGTAAGCACATTAAAAGAACTGTCTAGGCGATGGGCACCCAAAGTCTTAGAAGGCGTTAAAAAAGAGAGCCAGCACTTAGCACTGCAAGACATTAGAGATTCAATTAACGAATTAAAATATTACCGACGACAATTATTTAGGCAAGAGTACCAATTAAAATGAAACAACTTGATGAACAACTCGTTTTACCTAAGCCGCATAACCGTTTACTGCTTCATTCCTGCTGCGCGCCTTGCGCGGGCGATATTATGGAAAAGCTTTTGGCAGAGAACATTGATTATACAATTTATTTTTATAATCCAAACATTCACCCACACCAAGAGTATGTGATCAGAAAAGATGAAAACAAACGTTTTGCTGATCAACATAACATTCCATTCATTGATGCCGATTATGATAAAGATAATTGGTTTGAGCGGATTAAAGGCTTAGAGATGGAGCCTGAGCGCGGTAAGCGTTGCACTGAGTGTTTTGATATGCGATTTGAACGAACAGCGCTTCATGCACAGGAAAATGGTTTTACATTAATTTCTTCAACCCTTGGTATTTCTCGTTGGAAAAGCATGGAACAAATCAATGATTGTGGCCTTCGCGCAACGGCGCGATACGAAGGCATGGATTATTGGACGTTTAATTGGCGTAAAAA
>CAWVYD010000271.1:0-1914 GCA_963934185.1 uncultured Legionellaceae bacterium
AGATTTGGTAGACCGGCATTTTATTTGTCAAGAACTAAAAACTGCGGAATCGAGTTAAAGGATAAGGCGTTGAGTCTTTTGCTTCATGGCTCGCTCACATCCTGTTCGGCTGCGCTTTACTTGTGCAAAAAAAGTGCGCGCCGATCATGATGTCATGTCAATCGTTTTTCTAAGTTTATTTACTTTTATTGTTTGATGATTAGATAAATTTCGATGAATGGTGAGTTAGGGGTTTTCGCAAGTAAAGCGCAGCCGAACGAATAGTCAGCGAGCCATGAAGGAAACGCCTAATTCACCTTTCATTGGCCTATTGTCTTAGGATTTAAAGCCATCTGTTTTGCTCGTTTTTTATACCTATTTATCCAAAATCCAAAAATATGTACCCCTCATAATAAAACAATAAATCCAACCTGCATGACAAATTATACATCACCCAGTAGCGCTCAATTTTATCAAAGAAGCACCATAAAGCCCTTTGAGTTTTTTTTTTGCTCGTCTTGACATATTGGAGGCAGCATATATAATAAATACCATAAACTATTTTTAGGTATACCACTATGACTAAAATCGTATTGATGGGGGACTCAACCCTTGATAATGAGCATTGGGTAGAGGAAGGCATGTCTGTTACAGAACAACTGAGACGCATAAAACCAGGCGATACGATTATTAATTTAGCCGTAGATGGTTTCACAACTTCTGATATCCTTAACGGTGCCTATCGAGATAAAGCCGTTAGCTCTGTTAATCATCAACATAAAATGTCTTTTCCGCTGAAGCAACTAAAAAAGATAAAAAAATGTGACCATATTGTACTGAGCGTTGGCGGCAATGACTTTAGAGAAGAATTACAAAGTTTAATTTACCAATCTCCCAGCCAACGTGTTGACTCAATAAAAAGTCTAAGTGAATCCATTTCAAAAAATTATCTTGAAATTATAAAACAAATAAAAACAACAAAGCCTCACGCTAAATTAACAATCTTATTGCAATATACCCCAACGACTAAAGACGATATTTATAAAATTTATTTTTTAATGTCAGCCATTGCGAAAGAAAAAAACTTCTCAAACACAAGCAGCGCCTATCTTTCATTTGTTTGGCATTTCATTGCAGGTTTAAACAACCAGGAATCAAAAGATGCTGTTGAAGCATTACACGACATTATGGAAAAAGTATATCAACCGCTTTTCAAAAAGTTAATGGATAAAGATGTATCCGTCATTGATCTGGC
Source organism: uncultured Legionellaceae bacterium (assembly GCA_963934185.1). Taxonomy (GTDB): domain Bacteria; phylum Pseudomonadota; class Gammaproteobacteria; order Legionellales; family Legionellaceae; genus CAWVYD01. The sequence goes on from CAWVYD010000271.1 coordinate 1,235, forward strand.
CAGTAGCTTTAATCCAAAAGATAAAAGCCTTTATGTTTCCCAAATTGAGCCAAGCGAAAGAGGTGCCAATTTAATCGCAAATCTGATTTTTGATGCCACCAGAGTTCGCACGACTAAAAGCCAGCTTTTCAGTAAGCCCTGTCAACTCGTTAATGGTGAAACACACATAATCAGCTTAGAAGAAGTGAAAGATCATTGGCGACCAGGCCACGTCTATTCAAATGAAAATGATGCAAAAAAGGCATTTGTAGACGCATATAATGATTCATCACCACAACCTAAAAGTATTTTAAAAATGTTTGATGCAAAGAGTATTAATTCAATTAGCGGCAAGTCATTAACCACGTTAGTTGAAGAATCACTAAATGGTCAAGCCTCAGTTAAAAGCACTGAGATAATGCAACGCTTAAATTTTCTTGACCATAATGCACATTTTACTGAAAAGAGTGCTGTTTCCAAACTGATTACACCAAGCGCTCCAGTTTTAGCTAATAAGTGAGCACTAACACCCTCCTAGAAACCAATCAACCTAGGGCGCATTAACGGCGAAATTTAACCACCCTAATCAAATAAGCATGCAATGGTCGAGCGTGTGAATAAAGGATATCCACATAACCTTTAAGTTAGCAGCAGTTCCCGCTAGCTTAAATTTTTATTACATTATCATTTTTATTTTGTCT
>CAWVYD010000272.1:0-1893 GCA_963934185.1 uncultured Legionellaceae bacterium
ATTATATACTTTTTTTTCATGTGTAATAGTATTTTCAATACGATCTTTTTCAATGCCTCGCTGCGCTAAACGTGCTTGGCTTACCTCATAAGGTACATCCATATACAAAGTTAAGTCTGGTTTAAATCCCTTTAAACATAATGCAGATATATTATTAAGCGCTTTCGTTCCTAAATGACGGCCAACGCCTTGATACGCATACGATGACAGCTCGAATCGATCAGAAACGACCCAACTCCCTTTTGCTAAAGCCTCTTTTATCACTCGGTGAAAGAGTTGCATGCGTGAAGCGTACATTAATAGCAGTTCCGTCTCTGGCTCGATGACTTCAGAATCATCCTTTTTTAACAGCTCCCGCAATGACTCACCTAGGCGGGTACCACCAGGCTCTCTCGTTGACACATAAGTAATGCCTTTTTCCAAAAGGTACGTTTTAACCCAATCAATGGACGTACTTTTGCCAGCACCTTCAATGCCTTCAATAACAATCATTTTTCCAGGAGTCATAATGTTCTCTTCACTGTTTTTTTTGCCTGTTAATGGCGTTAATTTGCTGTTTTAATGTCTCTGAAAATTGATGCGTGCCATCGACTTTAGCAACAAAATATAAATATTTTACGCGCTTAGGATGCGCCGTTGCAATCAATGATTCAACCCCTACATTACAGATAGGCGTTGGCGGTAACCCTTTGTTGCGATACGTATTGTATTTTGTTTCAAAGCGTAGATCCTTTCGCGTTAAAGGATAAACATAACGCTCACCTAAGCCATAAATAACCGTTGGATCCATTTGTAAGCGCATATTTTTTTTAAGTCGATTAACAATCACCGCTGACACTAAGTTTTTCTCTAAGCTATCCGCCGTTTCCTTTTCAACAATCGAAGCAGCAATTAATAACTCATACGGCGTTTTATAAGGCAGGTTGTTTTGGCGATTGAACCAGGCTCGATTTAACGCTTCAACTAAGGCTTTGTTTGCTCTAAGTAAGAGCGCACTTTCATTGCTTCCCGCCGGATAAAAATAGGTATCCGCTAAAAACATGCCTTCCATGCCATGACGACATAATAAACAGTTTTTAAGCAAGGTTAATTGTATTTTTGTCTCAGGTGTTACTAATGAGTTTTGTCTAAGCGCTTTAAAAACATCGCTCGCTGTTTGACCTTCTTTAATGGTGAGTGATTGTTTTAATACCTTTCCCTCAACCAGCATTAACTCTAACTGCTTGGGTGTGATATCAACAGGTAATTGGTAAATACCCGCTTGGTAGCGTGAATTAGATGCTAAAAATCTCAAATAAAGAGAGAAATAAAGAGGAGACCGAAGAGTATGCTGTTCAGATAATAAAGGCACCAATGCATTCGCAGACATGCCTTCATTAAAATGAATCACCACTTTTGCCTTTGAGTAAGGTGCAAACAAAGGCGTATTAATGAAAAACAAAATGGTTACAATGCTTAGGCTTAATAAAAGTAAGCCTGCAAAAAAGAATAAGAGCCAAGCCCTTTTCATCTAAATCGCTTTAAATAATAAACTACCGTTGGTACCGCCAAAACCTAAGGAGTTACTTAACACAGCATTAATTTTCCTTTCCTGAGCTTCCCATGGCACGTAATTTAAATCGCAGCCTTCGTCTGGGTTATCCAAATTAATCGTTGGTGGCGCAACATTATTATTCATGGCTAGAATACTGATGATTGCTTCAACCGCGCCTGCAGCCCCTAAAAGATGGCCCATCATAGATTTACTAGAACTGACGGCTAACTCATGCGCATGCCCTTTAAATAAGGTTTTAATGGCATTGGTTTCATTACGATCGTTCATAACCGTTGATGTGCCATGCGCATTTATATAATCGACATCCGTTAAATTAAGCCCTGCATCCGAAACAGCGC
>CAWVYD010000273.1:0-1833 GCA_963934185.1 uncultured Legionellaceae bacterium
TAACTAAAGCCAATCATCTCCTTCACTCCAAAACGAATTGTCAACACGCCCTAGACTGTAAAAAATTAAATATCGAATAACCTTATTGATTTCTTGACGTGGAATTCTCTAACAAAGGATAATGTTTCTTTCTTCTCATCGCTTTAATTTTCGGACCATTAATGTCTCAATTCGTTCATCTTCACCTGCACAGTGAGTATTCCATTATCGATGGCCTTGTTGGCATTAAGCCTTTAATGCAGCAATGTCGGCAAATGGGATCGCCTGCGGTAGCCGTAACCGATGCATGTAATTTTTTTGCAGCCATTAAAGCGTATAAAACAGCAATAGCCAATGGCATTAAACCTATTTTAGGCGCTGAATTGCCCATTGGTTTAATTGAAAAAGCAAAGGTAGATTCTTACGCAATTTTTCTTTGCCAAAACGAAGTGGGTTATAAAAACTTAACAAAACTTATTTCAAAGGCTTATCAGGAAGGGCAAGTTAAAGGCGCGCTCATTGTTGATGAGCAGTGGTTAGCTGAATTTAACGAAGGTTTGATTGTTCTTTCAGGTGGCTTAAGAGGCAATGTGGCGCAAGCGCTTAGCAATGATGAGCCTGAGCTAGCGCAATCTCGATTAATGGCTTGGAAGACATTGTTCCCTAACCGTTATTACCTTGAATTGATTCGAACGCAACGACCAGGCGAAGACGCTTATTTACAAGCGGTCATTCCTTTAGCAGAGCAATTTAACGTACCGGTGGTTGCTACTAATGACGTACGCTTTTTAGCCAAGAGTGATTTTTATGCGCATGAAACACGCGTATGCATTCATGATGGATTTTTACTTGAAGATAAAACCCGGCCCAAAATCTACTCGCCAGAGCAATATTTAAAAACCCCGGAACAAATGTGCGTTCTTTTTGCGGATATACCCGAAGCGATTGACAATACGATTGAAATTGCTAAGCGTTGCACTGCCACCATTGAGCTTGGTAAAAACTACCTACCTGATTTTCCAACACCGAACAATCAAAGCATTGATGTGTTTTTGCAACAAGAATCCGAGAAAGGCTTAGATAAACGTTTAGCGGTGATTTTAAAAGACAGCTCAGGAGAAGAATTAGCCCTAAAACGTAAAACGTATGATGAGCGCTTGGCGTTTGAGCTAAATGTGATAAATAGCATGGGGTTCCCGGGTTACTTTTTAATTGTGGCTGACTTTATTCAATGGGGAAAAAATCATGGCATACCCGTTGGGCCAGGACGGGGCTCCGGTGCGGGTTCATTAGTGGCTTACGCGCTTGAAATTACGGATTTAGATCCGTTGCAATATGAATTATTGTTTGAGCGATTCCTAAACCCGGAACGGGTATCCATGCCGGATTTTGATATCGACTTTTGCATGGAAGGAAGAGACCGAGTCATTGATTACGTTGCACAAACCTATGGTCGTGGCAGTGTGTCTCAAATCATTACCTATGGTTCCATGGCAGCGAAAGCGGTTGTTCGAGATGTGGGGCGAGTGCTTGGCCATCCCTACGGTTTTACAGACAAAGTAGCAAAATTAATTCCTTTTGAAATAGGCATTACGTTATCAAAAGCCTTAGAGCAAGAAGAGGTATTAAAAGAGCGCTACGATTTAGAAACGGATGTGTTTGAATTAATTGAATTAGCTAAAAAACTAGAAGGCGTTAAGCGTAACGTTGGTAAACATGCGGGGGGCGTTGTGATTGCGCCTTCAGAATTAACGGATTTTACAGCCATTTATTGTGAGGAAGGCTCGACACAAATCGTTTCTCAATACGATAAAGATGACGTTGAAGCGGCAGGTCTGGTTAAATTTGATTTCT
>CAWVYD010000274.1:0-1828 GCA_963934185.1 uncultured Legionellaceae bacterium
TATGGGGCTGTTTGCCATGTGCTCCATGGTGCCGGCTTTAGTGCTGGGACCATTGGGTGGCACCTTGGCCGATCATTACTCGCGTAAAAAAATTATGATTTATGGCGATGTAATGAATGGCTTGATGATCATTTTTGTGGCCTGTTTGATGCTGTTCTTTCCTGAACGCGTTGAGCTGACGGTGACCATGCTGTTTGTATCCTCCGTGTTCAATGGCGTGGTGATGTCAGTGTTTCGCCCAGCGGTTGGCGCCATGTTGCCAGACCTCGTGCCGGCCAATCGTTTGATGCTTGCCAATGGTCTACTGCAAAACTCAGCCATGATCACCATGGCCATAGGGCAGTTTTTAGGGGGCCTGTTATTTCGTGTGCTCGGCGCGCCGATATTGTTAATGGTCAATGGAATGAGTTATCTGCTGTCGGCACTTTCGGAATGTTTTATTGAAGCACCCCAGCAGGTCGTCAATGAACATTTGCATTGGCGTGAGCTAATGAAAAAATTCACCAACGATACTGTCGAAGGCTTTCGTTTTGTGCAGCATAAGGCGGGCTTGAAATCGCTTATTTTTATGTTTGCGTTAACCACTTTTTTTATGGCCCCCATGGGTGTGTTGCTGCCGTTTTTTGTCGAGGACAGCCTTGGTGTTTCTGTTGATTGGTTTGGTTTTATGATGGCGGGCATGGCCACGGGTATGCTGCTGGGTAGTTTAATCGCCGGTATCGTGCCGCTCAAATCTCATAGAAGAGGGCCCGTGGTGGCCTTTGGTTTTGTATTGATTTCACTACTCTATGGCAGTTTGAGTTTGAGTGAAACGCCGGTTTTTTGTTTATCGATACTTACAGTTATGGGGCTTATTCAAGGCTGCATGAGCGTGTTTGTAACCGCAGCTATTCAGCTCAATACACCGTCGCAGATACGCGGCCGAGTGCTAGGTGTTATGAGCACATTAACCTTGGCCATGGCGCCTGTGTCATTGGGCATTGCCGGTGTCGCGGTTGATTTATTGGATAAGAATATCGGCCTTATATTTTTGGTCTGTGGCGGCGGCATGTTATTGCTGTCGCCCTTGTTTATTACGAGTAAAGACTTTCATCGTTTTTTGGCGATTGAGACTGAGGCCTAATAAGCGCATTTTTTTCGTAGCTGATAAAGCGATCTCTAAAAATGTTTATCACGTGATTTTAACGACCCTATTAAAAAAAGAAAAGAAAAAACTATGAGCGCTACCTACCAAAATATTTGCCAAGCCTATGAACGCATTAAACCGTTTTTTTGGACTGTTTGTTGGAGCATAAACTGGGTTAAAGAAGTAAAAAAATCGGCATAATTTTAACAAGTGGCAATGTGGACCTTAAGCAATTGCCTTGGTAGTTTTTGGGGCGCAGATTTAGGGGTAGCTTACCTAATTAATAGATTCGACCTTCTTTAACCAATGAGAAACAGCATGTACATTTTATCGGAAGACAACGTCAAAAAAATCGCCACCCCAGAGCTGGCCTTTACCGCCGTTAGCGAAGCTTTTATTGCCGCTTACAAAAACCTCGGTGAAATATTCCCAGTAGTCATCGCGAAGGGCTGCGACGAAGGGAATATTTTTTCAATCAAATCGGGCAACTTAAGTGCGCTTCGCCTGAGTGGTTTAAAAGTGGGCTCTTACTGGGCGGACAACCACCTCAAAGGTTTATCAAACCACGGCACCACCACCTTATTGCTCGACGAAGCCACCGGTCGTCCCCACGCAGTGATCAACGCCGGCTATCTCAACGGTCTTAGAACCGCCGCGGCCAATGCCGTCGCAATTCGGGGGACAGTGACTTTAATTCCACTT
>CAWVYD010000275.1:0-1814 GCA_963934185.1 uncultured Legionellaceae bacterium
TTGTCCGATAGAGTAGGTACACAAAAGAAATGAGGGAAAGGATCGATGAAAAAATTATTACTGTTACTACCAGGCACTGCCTTAATTTCGGCCTGTAGCTTTATCGCGCCAGAAAAGAAAACGTCATCGCCCATAGCGCCAAGCATGCTGCATCACAGCGATGATACGAAAGGCAGTGCTCACTTTCCCGAGCAACGTGACGCCACTGGAAAAAAAGTGGTCATTTTCTCGCCCAAAGCGACTGCCTGGGCAGCTTACAATGCAAAGGGGATAAGAATTAAAACCGGTCGCGCATCTGGCGGAAAACATTTTTGCGCCGATGTAGGCAGAGGCTGTAAAACCAGCATAGGTGCCTATCAGTTTTATTCAAAAAAAGGCGCTGATTGTAAATCCAGCAAATATCCTATTGAAAGCGGTGGCGGTGCACCCATGCCTTATTGCATGCATTTCAATGGTGGCTTCGCTTTACATGGTTCATACAGCGTGCCCGATCATAACGCCAGCCATGGCTGCGTTCGTGTCCTGCCTAGCGCCGCAAAATGGCTCAGCGAAAACTTTGTTGATGTGGGGACTAGTATGGTTGTTAATCCGTATTAAATATTACTGTGGGGGTGTCAACCGGCGCTTAGCGCCTAATGGCTGCGCCTTTGTGTGAGCGTGAAGAGCAATCGCTTTTGCTCACCCAGCGGATATTAAGATGCGATATTATTAACAGCATCGAAGACAATCTTGAATTAATTGGGGACCTTGATATATAAGGCCTGTGTATATTTGAACTAACGATGCACCGCTGGCTATTTTTTGCTTCGCGTCGTTACCGCTCATGATGCCGCCAACACCTATGATGGGTAAGTCCGTCTGCGAACGCATTTCTTTAAGGAGCAATGTTGACTGAGCCATTAATGGTTGACCACTCAAGCCACCCTTTTCATAACTTTTATTTGGGGCTCTTAACGCCCCTCTTGAATTGGTTGTGTTTGAAAACACAAAGCCATTGACGCCAATCGTCGCTAATTCATCTACCGTTTGTTTTAATGCGTCCACGCTTAAATCTGGTGCAAGCTTTGCAAGCATAGGTACATAACGCTTGTGTTGGTCGCTTAAACGTTGTTGCTGAATTTTTAAAGCACTAAAGAGTTGCTTTAATAAGTCGCCATGTTGAAGCTCGCGCAAACCTGGTGTGTTTGGCGATGAAACATTAACGGTAATGTAAGATGCCAAGTCATAAACACGTTTAAAACAGTGCTCATAATCATCAACCGCCTTTGAAACAGGCGTTGATAAATTTTTACCGATATTAATGCCTAAAATGCCTGAGTAATTGGCTGCTTGTACTTGGCTAACTAAATGCTCGACGCCTTTATTGTTAAAACCCATTCGATTAATAATGGCGTTTTCATCTTTCAAACGAAACAAACGCGGTTTAGGATTGCCTAATTGCGCCTTAGGCGTAACCGTGCCAATTTCAATGAAACCCAAACCAAGCCTTGCTAAGCCATCCAAATAATCTGCATTTTTATCCAAACCAGCTGCCAAACCCACTTTATTAGGAAATGACAAACCCAATACATCAACTGACGAAGAAGGCGTAACAGTCGATGGCAACATTACCTTAGGAAGCCAAGGCAATGCGCATAACGTCAAATCATGCGCTAGCTCTGTGGGTAATGAAAATAAAAACGGCTTAAGCCAGGAATAAATCATGCGATTCTTTTGTCTTATCTAAATCACATTCAACCGCCCATACGCGTAACATGGCATTACCAGACTTTTGCAATTGCAGCCAACAGCACCCTCGCGAGCCCAACACTTGG
>CAWVYD010000276.1:0-1813 GCA_963934185.1 uncultured Legionellaceae bacterium
GGACAAATTCCAGTTGGCTCAAGCGCTTCAAAATGAATTGTCAACACGCCCTAAGCATTTTGAAGAAATTTGGGTACATAAAAATGTAGTTCACTTTATTTTAAAAGGCATTTCTAGACACAAGCAAGGTCAGTTATAAGTCTATTAAGCATTTTTTTGCCCGGAATTTATCATGGATCTTTTATGCATTTTAAGAAAAAGAACCTTAGGGCTGTTTATTTTTTTAAAAATTGGTAGGATTGGCCACTTGTGTGTATTAGATTGGCAGTATAGATGCAACTTAATTTAAATAAAACGAAAAGTTTAAGCGTCTTTTCTTTAGTAATGATTAACATCATTGCGGTTGATAGTTTGCGTACGTTGCCATTTAGCGCAGAATACGGTTTTTCATTAATTTTCTTCTATGTCTTAGCAGCCATTGTTTTTTTTGTACCTGTTGCATTGATTGCAGCAGAATTGGCAACGGGTTGGCCAGAAACAGGCGGTTTATACGTCTGGGTCAAAGAAGCGTTTGGTAAGCCGATAGGCTTTATGGTTATTTGGATGCAGTGGATTTATAATATTGTATGGTATCCGACCATTCTTGTGTTTATTACGTCTGCTTTTGCTTACCTGATTAATCCTGAGTTAGCGACAAACAAATTATATTTATATGGAACAGTATTAGTGCTGTTTTGGTTAACAACCCTTCTTAATTTATTTGGCATGCGAGTTTCGAGCTTCATTAGTGTGGCTGGTGCGTTGTTTGGTACTTTATTACCCATGTCCCTCATCATTGGTTTAGCCATTTATTGGTGGGTTAATGGTTACCCTATGGCGATTACACCGTCATGGTCATCTATTTTACCAAGTAGCTTTAACGTATCATCATTGGTCTTATCAACGGGCATTTTATTTGGCTTGGTGGGCATGGAAATGTCAGCCATTCATGCAGGCGACGTTAAGTCACCGCAACGTGATTACCCGCGCGCATTACTTTATTCAACGCTTATTATTTTTATTTCACTCGTCTTGGGATCGCTGTCTGTCGCCATTGTTGTGCCGCAAGAAAAATTAAGCTTGGTAACTGGTTTGATTGATGCTTTTGTCCTGTTTTTTAACGCATTTCATTTGAAATGGATGATACCGCTGGTAGTACTGATGATTATATTAGGTGGTTTAAGCAGTGTCTCAGCTTGGGTTCTCGGGCCTAGTAAAGGCTTAATGATTGCTGCAAAAGATGGTTGCTTACCAGAGAAATTTTTTAATGTGAATCATTATGGCGCGCCATCAACCATTTTATTAGCGCAAGCGTTTGCTTTTACCCTCTTAAGCAGTGTTTATGTTCTTTCTGAAAGTATTAATGCGTCCTACTGGATGCTTAGCGCATTAACTGCGCAGCTATCCATGGGGGTTTATATTTTGATGTTTATTGCTGCGATAAGATTACGACGTTCTCAACCGAATGTTAAGCGTGGTTTTAAAGTTCCTGGCGGTAACTGGGTTTTAAATATGGTTGCAGGTGTTGGAATAATAACGTGTGTAATGGCTTTACTGTTAGGTTTCGTGCCGCCATCTCATATTGAAATAAAATCGCTTTGGCGTTATGAGTTATTTTTAATAGTAGGTTGGCTGGCATTGGTTATATTGCCAGGTTTTTTTGTTTGGCAACGTCGCCGTAAGTAACGATGAATTCGTTACTCAATGTGCATAATAAGCCTTTGTATTAAGATAGCTTATTTAATTTGTTTAGCCAAAGAGATTATTTTCCCATTACATTCCGCCCATTCAACACTGAAGTGCAACACCCTCTGATTTAGCGAGTTCGGCAAAG
>CAWVYD010000277.1:0-1788 GCA_963934185.1 uncultured Legionellaceae bacterium
TGATCCTATCTGATCCAACAACAAACATTGCAGGGGTTGGTCCTAAGCTTGCTGATATTTTAGCCAAATGCCACATAAGACAAATTCAAGACCTATTATTTCATTTACCTTATCGATACCAAGACAGAACTCGGATAACATCCATGCGAGACTTGCGTGATCATGATTGGGCTGTGATTGAAGGTATGGTTGTTTCAAAAGAACAAAAAACGGCTGGCCGGCGGCAATTAATCGTACAACTGAAGGATCATAGTCATACCATGCAGCTTCGCTTCTTTCATTTTTATCCCGATCTTCACACAACGTTTAATGAAGGTAATGTCATTCGCGCATTTGGTGAAGTACGTAAAAGACAAGCGCACATGGAAATGGTTCATCCAGATTTTCACTTAATGAGCCAAGAACACTCGCCTAATATGGATGAACACTTAACACCCATATATTCTGTTACTCAAGGGTTAAGCCAAAAAAAATTACGCCAATTAATTAATACTGCATTAACACTGGTAGACGATAAACAATTGGAATTGCTACCTACTGCTTTGATTAATGAACTTAATTTACCTTCCTTAAAAGAAAGTTTAATGTTTTTGCATCACCCACCACCCAATGCACCTTTGAAGTTAATGGACGATAATCAACACCCATGCCAACATCGTTTAGCCATTGAAGAGTTGCTTAGTCATCATTTGAGTTTCAAACGCATACGTCAAATGAGTATGCAAAAAAAAGCCAAAGCGCAAACGTTAGTTAATGAATTAAAACAATCACTTTTAGAACAATTACCCTTTACACCAACCAACGCTCAAACACGCGTGGTAAAGGAGATTGAAAGCGACCTTCAAAAAAGCTCCCCAATGCACCGCTTGGTGCAAGGTGATGTGGGCTCAGGTAAAACCTTAGTTGCTGCGCTTAGCTGTTTGCCCTGCTTATCAAATCATGGCCAAGTCGCTTTAATGGCACCAACGGAATTATTAGCCGAACAATTATTTCAAAATTTTAATCGATGGTTCGAGCCTTTAGGCATCGACGTAATGCTTTTGCTAGGCAAACATACGGCTAAGCAAAAACGTGAAAAGTTGTCACAGCTGCTTGAAGAAAAAGCACAAATTATTATTGGTACTCATGCGCTCTTTCAGCAAGACGTTAATTTTGCTAACTTGCAATTAATTATCATTGATGAACAACATCGCTTTGGTGTAAAACAGCGATTGGCACTGCAAGAAAAAGGCTGTAAAAATTACTTATGGCCGCATCAATTAATCATGACGGCAACGCCCATACCGCGCACGCTGGCGATGATTCAATATACGCAATTAGATGTGTCTCTCATTGATGAATTACCCCCTGGACGAACGCCGATTCAAACCGCCGTACTTGATGGTTCAAAACGAGAGCAAATCGTAACGCGTTTACAAACCGCCTTTACAGAAAAAAAACAAGCTTACTGGGTTTGTACTCTTATTGAAGAATCAGAAACGTTGCAATGCCAAGCGGCAGAAGAAACTCACCGTGTCTTATCCATTGCATTAGCGCCACATAAAGTAGGCCTGGTTCATGGTCGTATGAAAGGAAAAGATAAGCTTGCTGCCATGCAAGCGTTTAGTAACCATGAGCTTGATTTGCTTGTTGCAACCACCGTCATTGAAGTAGGTGTTGATGTGCCTAATGCGAGCCTAATGATCATTGAAAATGCTGAGCGTTTAGGCTTATCTCAACTTCATCAGTTACGCGGTCGAGTTGGCCGTGGATCGGAGCAAAGCTATTGTGTTTTACTTTATCAAAAGC
>CAWVYD010000278.1:0-1733 GCA_963934185.1 uncultured Legionellaceae bacterium
TGAAGATTACGCCCACTTTGCGAGTGATTTTCCGTTTCAAGAAACCGACGACCAACTCAGCGCCATCAGCAGCGTCATTGCCGACATGTGCTCAGTAAAACCGATGGATCGCTTAATTTGCGGTGACGTTGGCTTTGGTAAAACCGAAGTGGCCATGCGCGCCGCCTTTTTAGCAACTCAAAGCTTTAAACAAGTGTGCGTACTCGTGCCAACCACGCTGCTGGCCTCGCAGCATTTTGAAAATTTTGTTGACCGCTTTGCACACTTTCCAATAAGCATTGAATTGGTGTCTCGTTTTCGCACAAAAAAAGACACCGATCTTGTTTTAGAAAAATTAAAAATTGGCAGCGTTGATATTTTAATTGGCACGCATAAACTGTTTTCAAAAAACATCGTTTTTAAACAGTTAGGCTTACTGATTGTTGATGAAGAGCATCGTTTTGGCGTAAAACAAAAGGAACACATCAAAGCCATTAAAAAAGACGTTGATATTTTAACCATGACCGCCACCCCCATTCCTCGAACACTTAATATGGCCATGGCTAACCTTCGCGACATATCAATCATTGCCACACCGCCAGCCAAACGTTTGGCCATTAAAACCTTTTGCCATGATAAAAGCGCGGTGGTAATAACCGATGCCATGACCCGTGAAATATCGCGTGGCGGCCAAGTTTTCTTTTTGCACAACGAAGTGCAAACCATTGAGCACATGGCCAATGAACTGAGTCAAATGGTGCCCTCTGCCAACATAGAAATTGCTCACGGCCAAATGCGCGAAAAACAATTAGAACGGATAATGAGTGATTTTTATCACCATAAATTTAACGTCTTACTGTGCACCACCATCATTGAAAATGGCATTGATGTGCCAACGGCCAATACCATCATCATTAATCGCGCTGATAAATTTGGTTTGGCGCAGCTGCATCAATTGCGCGGCCGGGTGGGCCGCGGTCATCAACAAGCCTACGCCTATTTATTAACGCCCTCGTTTGATGCCTTAAGCCGTGACGCTAAAAAACGCTTAGATGCCATTATGTCTCTTAGCGATTTAGGCGCTGGTTTTACGCTCGCAACGCATGACATGGAAATTCGAGGCGCCGGTGAACTCTTGGGCGATGACCAAAGTGGCCACATGCACACCCTGGGCTTTTCCTTATATATGGAACTGTTGGACCGAGCGGTTAACGCCATTCGCGCGGGCAAAATGCCTGAGCTTAGTAAACCGTTAGAACAAGGGCCTGAAATTAACTTAGGCATAAGCGCCATCATTCCAGACAATTATGTCGGCGACATTCACACGCGTTTGATTTTCTACAAACAAATCGCAAATGCGAACAACAAAGACGAACTCAATGAGCTGCAAATTGAACTCATCGACCGGTTTGGCTTATTGCCGGCTCCGACCAAATTATTATTTAAAATAACGGCCTTAAAATTAAAAGCACATGAACTAGGCATTAAAAAAATCAGCCTCAAAAAAGAATGGGCTAACTTGGTTTTTAGCGAACAAACCAACCTATCACCTGAAATTATTATTAAATTAATACAAGTGCACGCCGCGCGTTATAAATTAAAAAGCGCGACAAGCATTCAGGTTAACATTAACGAAAAAAACGACAAAGCCGATGAGGTTCAAAAAATATTGCTTGAACTGTCTGGCACATCAATGCCATTGAATTAAGGCACTCGTGTGAGTGTCGGCCGGCGCTTAACGCCTTATGGCTACG
>CAWVYD010000279.1:0-1728 GCA_963934185.1 uncultured Legionellaceae bacterium
AGAACCGCTTAATTATTGAGAAATGAAAGAGATAAAGGGTTAGGAAACAACGCCGAGCCATGCCGCAGTTAACTCGACTTTAGCCATTTTTAATATTTCAACCAGTTAATGAGAGTAGATAGACCACTTGCTCTATCTACTCTCATTAACTGGTTGAAATATTAAAAATGGCTAAAGTCGAGATAAGCAAGTATTGACGCACTAGGCTTTAATGTAATGAACCCTCCCACCCACTAGGCCGGTTAATAATATTTTCCAGCTTAGTGGGTGGGAGGGTTCATTACATTAAAGCCTTGCGACAGAACCAAATTAACTATGCCACTACAGTTTTATTAGTGAGTAATAAACTCATATTAATTGCAGCCAAAATTAACATTGGGATCGCTAAATTTGCAGTAGATACAATGTCAAAACGTGTCACAATCACGCCTAAAAAAGCTGGTAGTCCATATTGGATGGTGCCAAAAAGCCCTGAGGCCATGCCAGTGTTATCAGGAAATGGCGCTAACGCTTTGCTGGTTGAAGGGCCGGTGATTAATCCTCCGCCAATGGTGATAAGTAAATTGGTAGCAACAATAGCAACGGCATTTAAGCCAAAAGTAATGTTTAATGCCATCATCAAACTTGCACCAATAATAACAAGGACATTGCCAGCAAGAACCAATGTCTTCATGTCAACTCTTTTAACTAGTATTGACGAACTAAAATTACTTGTAAGGTAAGAAATGGCATTGATCGCAAACAGCCCTGAATATTGATAACTCGATAAATGCAGTTTATCCATCAATAAAATGCTGCCAATGGAAAAATATAAAAATAAACCAGCCATTGTAGTTGTAGCACAAAGACAAAACGTCCAAAACTGTCTATTTAATATAATGATTTTGATTGATTCTTTGTAATCCAAATGGGGGCTATTTAGCTTGCATGAAGATAAGGTATTTGGCATGAATCGTTGCGCCAAAAGAAAGACGGTTGATGCAAACATCACTAAAAAATAAAAGGTTGCCTGCCAATACCCAAAAGAATCAATTAAAAAAGCGCCTAATAACGGGGCTACCATTGGCGTTATGGCTAAAATACATGATAATTGGCTGTATTTTTTTGAAGCCTCTACACCATCAAAAAGATCTCTCACAACCGAGTAGGACACAACCAAAGAAGCGGCCGCAGAAACGCCTTGAAAAAAACGCATCGTACTTAATAAAAACAAATCTGTTGAGAGCGCGCATAGGCATGAGGTGATTGCAAAGCTGGCTGTTGCCGCAAGCATGACAACACGACGGCCGTATTTATCCGATAAATAACCAATAAATAACTGGGGAAAGCCGGATGCAAAAACAAACGTTGCAAGAATGTACTGCACTTCATGTTCCGTAATATTTAATTGAGACATCATTCTAGGAAGTTCGCTGATAAATATATCCATACCAAGCGGTTGTAACATGGCGCATGGGCCTAAGATAAATAGACAATACTTAATAAAAGACATAATTTACTTGAAATAATTCATGAAGTGTTAAATTAAACCATACAACGCTTATGAATTCATCTAAATTGTGGCTCTTCGCTTTAACGTTCCCTTTTCCAAAGCTAATAGGCGTTGTTTCCTAACCCTAAATTTGCTCAAAGTGTGGCGCTTGTTAAATAGATCTTGTATTGTCTCCTTCTCTTTAAATTATAAATTCAGCAGCTGATAATGCCTAATAAATACCCTGTTAAAAAAGG
>CAWVYD010000280.1:0-1719 GCA_963934185.1 uncultured Legionellaceae bacterium
CTTGAAAAAAGTATGACTCCCCATGGTTTATACTTATATAAAAAAAGTTTTTCTGTCACCACCAGCCTGCATCAGCAATTGGGCCCTATTCGCTACCCAAGCAACGATGTGAAAAAAATATACCCTAATATCAGCTATCGCGTTTATCGCGATCACGTTCAGATCCCATTAGCCATACTGAGCGATAAAGCGGGTACTTTTCCTATCACCATTAGCCACCAAGGTTGTGCTGATTCTGGCTTTTGTTACCCACCTACAAAAACAACGTTTAACATAAAAGTAGACGATAAAGGTGGTATGATAAATGCAACAAAAGTGCCTTTGCCAATGATTAACGTCAAAAAACCTCTTAAAAAAAATAAGCTGATAAAACAAAATTCCACGCCTTATGACACCTTATTTGAAAACCATAATCTTTTTTTTATCATCTTTAGTTTTTATGGCTTTGGCTTATTATTAGCCTTCACCCCATGCGTATTGCCCATGGTTCCTGTTTTATCCGGCATTATTGTTGGACAGCATAAAAACATCAGTTCCCGCAAAGCATTATTTTTATCCATAAGTTATGTGATGGGAATGTCTTTCAGTTATGCCTTAGTTGGAATAATCATTGCTGCGCTTGGTCAAAACTTACAAACGCTGTTTCAATCTCCGATTATCATTGGCTTATTTTCGATATTATTCGTTATTTTAGCCTTATCCATGTTTGATTTTTACAACTTATCCTTCCCACAATCCTGGCAGGCCAAACTCGCCAATCGCAGCAATAAACAAAACAATGGCGCCTACATTGGCGCAGCCTCTATGGGGGCATTATCCACGCTTATTTTATCGCCTTGCGTTACAGCGCCTCTGGTCGGTGCGCTGAGTTACATTGCCAAAACCAGTGACTTGATGCTTGGTGGCTTTTCTCTGCTCTTTCTTGGCTTTGGTATGGGTACACCATTAATCATACTAGGTGCTTCTGCTGGCAAGCTGTTACCTAAAGTAGGCAACTGGATGAATCACATAAAACACCTGTTTGGTGTTGTTTTATTGGTTATGGCCATTTCACTGGCTGAACGGATTGCACCACCCGCAATTATAATGATTTCCTGGAGTGCCCTCTTATTAATATGCGGTTTGTTTTTAGCCGTATTAAATAAAGATCTATCGAATAACCGAGCCATCTTTGGTTGTGGATTGGCCATCTTACCTTTTTTTTACGGCCTGCTCATTTTAATTGGGGTTGCCTTAGGTAACACGTCTCCCTATCAACCGCTTCAAAGTGCTGCGCCATTTAACCAGGCCATGCCAATAACGCCGCTTTTACACCCTGTGAAAGTAACCCATTTGGCTAATGCAACCCACATTATTAAGCAAGCCAAGCTAGCGCATAAAAAGGTATTAATTGATTTTTACGCTGATTGGTGTGCGTCTTGTAAGGAGATGGATAAAAACGTCTTTCAAAATCCGAGTGTTCAACATGCAATGAAAGATCTAATTTGGCTTAAAGTAGATGTGACTAAACGTAATAAAAACAGCCTCGAGTTAGAAAAGAACTTTAAAGTAATTGCCCCGCCAACACTCATTTTATTATCACCAGAAGGCAAAGAACATTCACGAATGATTGGTGAAACCAGTAAAGAAGCGTTAATCAAGACATTACAATGACTCAAAACAGCACGCCTTTTCACAAGTGAAGTGCAACACCTAGCTATATAATTGTTTTAATGTAAC
>CAWVYD010000281.1:0-1713 GCA_963934185.1 uncultured Legionellaceae bacterium
TTACACCCAGTACCACATCTAACAACGCCTAATACCAAGCCATTACAAGTGCTTGAGCAGTTAATGCTGGCTAAGCAAATAGACATTGAATCCTGGTTTCGAAAGCAATGGCAACAAACGCCTGCTCCCTTAACCTCATCGGTTGATGTTCGAAACGCTGGCTTTAAAGTAGCGCCGGTCGATACCAACCTTTACCCGGCGGGTTTTAATAACCTTAATACTGAATTTCATCCCATGTGCATTCAAGCAGCGCAAAGCATTATTTGTGAATCCATGCCTGGGTGTAAGAAGATTATGCTGGTACCCGAAAATCATACCCGTAACCCCTTTTATTTTGAAAGCTTAAGCGTACTGCAGGACATTTTTCAAAACGCCGGCTTTGACGTACGCATTGGTTCCTTAAGAGACGACCAGATCGCTCCTGAAACCTATAGGCTAGAAAGCGGTAAAACACTTACCTATCACCCAACCAAACGCATTAATAATCGTTTATGCATTGGTGATTTTTCACCTTGCTTAATTTTATTAAATAATGATTTATCGGATGGTGTGCCCGAGAAGTTACAAAACTTAGAACAATGGGTACGCCCCAGCGAACATCTCGGCTGGGACAAACGCTTTAAATCGGATCATTTCAGCCACTACGCCAAAGTAGTTAATGAATTTTGCCAACACGTTGACATCGATGACTGGCAAATCGCCCCCCTGTTTAGCACCTTTGTTGACATTGATTTTAAGCGGCGTGAAAGTGACCAAGCATTAGCGGATGCCGTTGATAAACTGCTTGGGGAAATTCAACAAAAATACACTGTTCATAAAATAAACGACGCACCCTACGTGGTCGTCAAAGCCGATGCAGGTACCTATGGCATGGGCATATTAATGGTGCACAGCGGCGCCGAATTATTGAGCTTAAACCGAAAGCAACGAAATAAAATGGCTAAGGGTAAAGGTAATAAGCAAATTGAACGCGTTATATTGCAAGAAGGCGTACCCACGTTAGAAAGCTGGCAAACCAATGACGCCGTTGCTGAACCGGTCATCTATATGATTGGCCATCACGTCATTGGCGGCTTTTACCGCGTGCATACTGGACGTGGCCCTAATGAAAATTTAAACGCACCGGGTATGCACTTTGAACCACTGGCATTTGCCAAGCCGTGTAACTACCCCAAAGAAAATGATTGCCAGAATCGCTTTTACATCTATGGCGTTATTGCGCGCCTTGCTGCATTAGCGGCTGCCAGAGAGCTTGCTTCCTTATGAAATTAGCCGTTGTTATTGACCCCATTGAAACGCTTAATCCTAACAAAGACAGCACGGTTGCCATGCTGCGCGCTGCTCAAAAACTGGGGCTGACCTTATTTTATATACGCCAGCAAGACATGTTCGTTGAAAACGGCAAAGCCTGTGCTTTGTTAACGCGAATCGAAATAAATGCGTGCAATGAATCCTGGTTTGTTACAAAAAAATCTTCTGTGCAGCCGTTAAGTGATTTAGACATTATTATAATGCGTAAAGATCCGCCGTTTGATTTAAATTACATTTACAGCACGTATTTACTAGAGCTGGCAGAAAGCGATGGCGTTCTGGTGGCAAACAAACCGCAAAGCTTACGTGATGCCAATGAAAAGTATTTTTGCACCTTATTTCCAGAGTGTTGCCCAAACACATTAATCAGCCAAAACGTTGATCAATTAAAAAACTTTTGGC
>CAWVYD010000282.1:0-1705 GCA_963934185.1 uncultured Legionellaceae bacterium
TTCAAAGCCTTTAGGACATGTGATAAATAATTGATAAGACGTCATGCGTTTTCAATGGCCTGTTTAATAAAACGAAAAAGCGCTCGATAAGCGCCGTGATTGGCTTGCAGCTGCTTTTCTTTTGCAGCTTTACGCACTAAATGTCGCAAGTCTTGACTCGAAACATTCGCATACTCACTCATAAATTCAGTGAGGTAGCGTGAGGCATCTTCCATCAACTGATCGCGCCATCGCTCTGCCAAATGAAACTGTGCATCCACTTGATGCGTTTGTCCCAAAATGTTCTCATGCGCCGCTTCAATGTCCGCCAAATTTTCTTGCCGTCCCAGCACTTTTGCTAAAAACTGTGTTTGACGTTTTTTTGCGGCATTACTGGTGATGGTTTGTAAATGCTGCACAACGACTAACGCATCTTCACTCAACGGTATATTACGCAATTGACCTTTTGATAAATGGCTTAGGGCAGTGCCTAAGTCTTTGATTTGCTTAATTTGACGCTTAACCTCTGATTTAGACAAAGGCAGTTCTTCTTCCGGCATCATGTTCATCTCGCCTTAAACGACTCAAAAAAAGACCAGATTGTAACACGGTTTTATGGCGTGTAGTAAATGATATTTATCATTGTCTCGTTACTTTCCTTGATTTAAATGATTTTGTCCCCATCTTGGCAATAATATCGAAATTATAAGAGGTGTATTTTGGAACAATATCGAGGAACTACTATTTTATCCATTCGTCGTAATGGTAAAGTTTCCATTGGCGGAGATGGTCAAGTCAGCATGGGTAATACCATTATGAAAGGCAATGCTAAAAAAGTACGCCGTCTTTATAATGGCCAAGTCATTGCCGGTTTTGCAGGCGGCACCGCGGATGCCTTTACACTGTTTGAGCGTTTTGAAATGAAACTTGAGTTACACAATGGTCATCTGGTTCGCGCTGCCGTTGAGCTCGCAAAAGACTGGCGCACCGATAAAATGCTTCGGAAATTAGAAGCTTTATTGGTGGTCGCCAATAAAGATGCTTCCTTAATTTTAACCGGCAATGGCGATGTGATTGAGCCCGAAGACGGCTTAATGGCCATCGGTTCAGGCGGCCCGTATGCCCAAGCGGCAGCAAAAGCATTACTGGATAATACAAAATTATCTGCAAAAGAAATTGTTGAAAAAGGCTTAAACATAGCCGCTGATATCTGCGTTTATACCAACAATCATTTAACGATTGAAGAATTAGATACAGATGAAGTACCTACTAAATCTAAATAAGTACTGATTATCATTAATGAGTCGATTACTTAAAGAATAACGTAAGAGAGAAGCCACATGACCATAAACATGACGCCAAAAGAAATTGTACAAGAATTAGACACGCATATCATTGGCCAAAACAGCGCCAAACGTGCCGTTGCCATTGCCCTTCGAAATCGCTGGCGCCGCAGCCAAATCAAAGATGAAACATTGCGTGAAGAAATCATGCCCAAAAACATCTTAATGATAGGGCCAACAGGCGTTGGTAAAACTGAAATTGCCCGCCGCATAGCCAAATTAACCAACGCGCCATTCATTAAAGTGGAAGCGACAAAATTTACCGAAGTAGGTTACGTGGGCCGTGAAGTTGATTCCATCATTAAAGACTTGGCAGACGTTAGCGTAAAATTAGAACGTGAAACTGAAGTCGCTAAGGTAAAACATCGCGCTGAAGAAATGGC
>CAWVYD010000283.1:0-1674 GCA_963934185.1 uncultured Legionellaceae bacterium
GTTCTTCGCTTTGCTGGCGGCCCTTGCCGATAATGATGCGCCCGTCATACCACAAGGTTCGTAAATGGCGCTTGGCTAAACGCTGCCGGAACTTGCGAAACGATCCCATCGGCGCAAATAACGACGCACCCATCACCGCCAGTGCAAGCTCGCAAACCAGCTCAGGCTTTGCGTTTAATAATTCAGTATTTTTTAAAGCGTATTTGACGACCTCATGCGCGTTTTTTAAACGCCCGTTATCCTGCAAGTGGGCATCCATAACACTGTGAGTGACTTGCAAAAACTGTTTAAACTCAAAATCAGATAATTTCGTTTTCGGCATATACACGACGTTGGCGTGCAAGTGAATTAAACCGTTTTCATCAATGGGGAATTCGAGCCCACGAAAAACGACATCCATTTTGTAAAGCTGTTTAACCTCATACGCCCATTTTGAGATTCGGCGGTTCATATCTTTGACCGCTTGTTTTAATTCGCTGGCCGGTATGCGTTGCCCGTTGGTGATCACCATATAGCGCGCAAACCTTGACGTTTTACGTTCTAAAAAATAGGTTAAATCGCGCAGTAAAGGCGCTTTTTTCTGCCGGGCCACTGTTGGCAAAATCGACAATTGTCGCCATTGACTTATTTCTTTTGTCTCACCCGTCACACCGCCCAGCATGGTTACCTTACCGGCGCGGCATTCTATGCCGCCGGCCTCTAATACTTTGGCGATATCTTCGGTTTGTTGCTCGAGCGCATTTTTGCGCTTTTGAGACTCGCGAAAACGCTCAACGGGAACAGCAAGGCCCGTTTCAAGCTGGAAGTAATCCCAGACGCGTTTAATTGGCTGACTACCCATGGTGCGCAGCTGTTGCCTCTTGATAGTCCATTTCGCCGACAAACCCCAGCGACAACGTAAAGAAAACCACGACTGCTAACGTTTTCATATTAACCCCATCATTTTTAATTTGTTAAATTCAGACGATTCAAACAAAACATTTAATAAACCCGCGATATTTATCGCGGAACACATCGCCGGCGCATTGCAATCGGTCGGATCAGAATCATTTAAAAGGCATAATTCAAAATCAGCCAATTCAGATCGCAGCTCGTTAACTAACGTTTTAGCGCTCATTTGTCTTTGGCCTTAAAGATATTCAAGGCGCATAAATCCAACACCTTATAAATCGCAGCGATTGCGGCGTTATCTTTGGGCGTTGGAGTGATAGCAGCAATGGCAGAAGCGGCTGCAATGATTTCGGGTAACACTGAAAACAAACTCGTTAAAAATGACATAATTTTTTTTCCTTTTTTTTGTAATTAATAATCTGATATGGCTTAAGCATTGTCTGACATGGCTTAAGCATTGTCTGACATGGCTTAAGCCATATCAGACAGGGCCTAGGCTTAGTTTCACCGGGCCTAGGCCCGGTGAAACTTTTTTTGCTAAAATTTGCTTTTTAATGATTGACCTGTAATGCGTTAACTTCGGTGGGCC
Organism: uncultured Legionellaceae bacterium; assembly: GCA_963934185.1. Classification (GTDB taxonomy): domain Bacteria; phylum Pseudomonadota; class Gammaproteobacteria; order Legionellales; family Legionellaceae; genus CAWVYD01. The sequence continues at coordinate 1,481 of CAWVYD010000283.1, forward strand.
ATGCTTCACGTTTTGATCGCGCGCCCTCGATAAAATCGAACCACGCTAAAATCACTTTTGGCCGAAAATCGTCGTTAATTTCATCCCATGCCCACAAACTATCTAAAACGGCTTTGACCTTTTCTGATATTTGCTCATATCGGGCAATAGGCGGCGCAAATTCGCACCCGGCAAACAGCATGATTTCGTAGCGA
>CAWVYD010000284.1:0-1625 GCA_963934185.1 uncultured Legionellaceae bacterium
TCATCAGCCCACTTTCAAGGGGTGTTGCATGGCGTTGCTGCATATCAACGCTCATTAATGCTTTTGCCAGGCGCTTTTTTTCTAGCGTTATTAGTTGTCCTTGGTTTAAAGGAAACGTTTGGTAAACGAATAGAAGATCGCTCATGAATCAACAACAATCACCATCCCGGCGCGTATGTATTTTATTAATGGATTCCTTTGGCATTGGCGCCAGTTTGGATGCGGATAAATATGGTGATAAAGACGCCGATACCTTTGGCCACATTTATAAAGAAAAGCAGCCATCGCTGCCTAACTTAAAAAGGCTGGGCTTATTTCATGCCCATTTAGCCAGTTCAGCCAATCCCTTAATGTCATTGGCCGACAGCCCTAAACCGGAAGGTTTGTACGGTTACGCCGTAGAGTTAAGTAAAGGCAAGGATACGCCGAGTGGACACTGGGAAATTGCTGGTGTGCCAGTTATGAATGATTGGGCCTATTACCCAAATACTGAAAAATGCTTTCCTGACCACGTTATTTCTACGTTAATAAAACGTGGCAACTTACCAGGCGTACTTGGTGAAAAGCATGCGTCAGGAACCACTATTTTAGATGAGCTGGGCGAAGCGCACATTGAGTCCGGCCAGCCCATTATTTACGCCTCGGGTGATAGCGTGTTTCAAATTGCTGCGCATGAAACACATTTTGGTTTAGAGCGCTTGTATGCTCTTTGCGACATTGCACGCGAACTAATGGATGATGAAAACATTGGCCGCGTAATCGCACGGCCTTTTATCGGCGAGTCTAAAGGTCATTTTGAGCGGACGAATAACCGGCGAGATTACGCCGTGCCACCACCCGCGCCAACGCTGTTAGATAAATTAGTGGAGCAAGGGCGAGAGGTTATTTCGATAGGTAAAATTTCTGATATCTTTGCGCACCAAGGCATAACGCAAGCCATCAAAGCAGACGGTAATGATGCGCTGTTTACGCAAACCATCGAAACCATGAAGCAGGCACCCAATGGCAGTTTGGTCTTTACCAATTTTGTTGATTTTGATTCCAAATACGGTCATCGGCGGGATGTTGAAGGCTACGCAAATGCATTAGAAGCCTTTGATGTTCGCTTGGCAGAATATGAAGCAAACATGAAGGAAGGTGACATTGCCATAATCGCTGCCGATCATGGCTGCGATCCAACCTTTCCAGGCAGCGATCACACGCGAGAGCACATTCCAGTGCTGGCGTTTGGCCCAGGTATCCAATCTAAATTCATTGGCCGGCGTGATTCATTTGCTGATATTGGTCAGAGTATTGCGGAATATCTCGGTATTCCAGCGTTAACTTTTGGTGTTAGTTTTTTATAATGAAAACAGCCATATTTGGCGCATCTTAAACGATCGAGTGAATTGAATAAATGCTCACATACTCAGTGTCTGCTCGGCTTTTTAAATTCGCTCAATCGTTTAACCTGCACTCAAATAGGGCTGTTTTTTTGGTTTGGCGCCTCTTTAATAATAATCAAAATTAACCCTATTGTTTACGATACTTCGCGCAGGCATAAAACACCGATGACACACAAAAGAACAAGTCCAAAACCGTAATTTATGCCCGCACGAATTATAGGTCTTCAAGCACAAGTTTTA
>CAWVYD010000285.1:0-1624 GCA_963934185.1 uncultured Legionellaceae bacterium
CTTATCTATATTAAGCCAAGTTTAAGCCTCTTCATCCTTTATAAGAGTTCTGCTACACTGGTCAACAATAATGACGACAAGGAGTATGATGTATGGAGCCATTGAAGTACGTAGAATTGAGTGGACGCTCTCATGAAAGCTTAAATGACGCACTTGAAAAAGCCGTTGCCACTGCGCCACATACTAACCGTGATCACATGCTAGTACTTGAAACCTATTCCAGCACACACAATGCGCAAACAACCTATCAAATCAAATTAAAATTAGCCACCAAGGAGCATGCAGCATATGTATGAGATCGGACAATTCATTAATGGTGAGCACGTAATCGCCCCTAACAATAAAACACTGGCCATTATTAATCCCGCGCATGATGAACGCATTGGCACCTTACAAATGGCGTCAAGCGATCAAGTTGAATTGGCCATTAAAAGTGCTCAAGATGCCTTTCCTGCCTGGTCAACAAGCTCGCCACTTAAACGGGCTCGTATTTTATTTCGCTTTAAAGCGCTGCTTGAAGACAATATGCAAGCACTGGCCACACTCATTACCAATGAACACGGTAAAACCCTCGATGATGCCAAAGGCTCAATCATGCGATGCATCGAAGTCGTTGAACATAATTGCGGCATTGCCTCGCATTTAAAAGGCGATTACTCCGATTCAGTTGGCCGCGACATTGATACCTACACCATGAGACAGCCTCTTGGCGTGTGCGCTGGTGTCTCACCGTTTAACTTCCCTGTGATGGTGCCCACTTGGATGATGATCCCTGCCATTGCTTGTGGTAATACCTTTATTTTAAAACCGTCAGAGCAAACGCCTGCTGCGAGTTTGCGTCTTGTTGAGCTGTTGCATGAAGCTGGCTTACCCAAAGGCGTCGTTGCACTGCTTAATGGCGACAAACACGTCGTTAATACACTGCTGCAAGACTCACGCATTCAAACCATGACTGCCGTTGCCTCAACGCCAGTTGCCGAATACATTTATCAAGAAGCAGCCAAACACGGCAAACGCTCACATACCTTTGGCGGCGCCAAAAATCACTGCATCGTTATGCCAGATGCAAACATTAAACAAACCGCTAAAGCCATTGCCGGCGCATCCTTTGGCGCAGCAGGCGAACGTTGCATGGCTTTATCGGTTGCCGTCGTTGTTGGCGATGAAACCGCTGATAAACTGATTACTGCCATGCAAAATGAAATCAAAAAAATTAAAGTTGGCTCTGGCTTAGAAGCTGACAGTGATATGGGCCCGCTGATTAATCGCGCTCATATGAACAAAGTCAGTGACTACATTGCCCTTGGTATTGAAGAAGGTGCCACTATTCTTAATGACGGGCGCAACATCTATCCTGATAATTTAGGCTATTACGTTGGACCAACACTGTTTGATCAAGTCACAGAATCCATGCGCATTTACCAAGAAGAAATTTTTGGACCGGTGCTTTGCATTATACGCATGCCCTCTTTTGATGACGCAGTAGCACTTATCAACCGACACCAATTTGGTAACGGTACCGCTATTTTCACCAATGATGGCTTTGCAGCGCGCAGCTTTGCTCACCAAATTCAAGTGGGCATGGTTGGCATTAATATTCCCATTCCGGTGCCAGTGGCCTACC
>CAWVYD010000286.1:0-1606 GCA_963934185.1 uncultured Legionellaceae bacterium
TGATACAAACCTAAAATAATGGTTAATTCAATGTCGTGATCTTTTGCTTTTAATGGTTTGTCCATCAAAGCCATCATCAAAGGCTTTAATGAAAAGTAATAACGACAGACGCCATAACAAAACTCTGAAATTAACGATCTGTCTTCATGGTTCTTATAGGGCTCTAAGCCTTCCGATAAATTTTTTTTATGCTTAATAATGTTTTGTAAAACATGAATGGCGCACAATCTTGGCATTGACATTAAATCCTAATGAAATCGCTCACCCACAACAAATAAAGCACGTTTTGAATTTAAACAATCTTTAATGGCCATAGGTTTGCTGTTTGGTAATTGAATTTTTTTAATGGATAAAGCGCCCTCACTGCAGGCAATTATCAACGAATCTTTTTCTACTTCTAAAATTTGACCTGGCAGACCTTGTTTATTATCCGCTCGTTCTGCCTGCCAAATACGCACAACCATTTCATCTAACAACGAATGAGATACTGGCCAGCCATGATAAGCGCGCACTTGATCATGAAGGGTTTGAGACGACTTAGACCAATCCATACGTGCATCTTCTTTTTTGATTTTCCCAGCGTAATTGGCTTGTGTATCGTCTTGTTTTTCAAAGACAGCGCGATTATCCTCAATGGCGCTTAGCGCTTCAACAATGCCTTCACCACCTAAAACAGCCAATGAATCATGAAGCGTTTGGACGCTATCATTTTCACCAATTAAGCAATGTTTTTTTAATATCATATCACCCGTATCCAGTCCTACGTCCATTTGCATGATGGTTACACCGGATTGTCTATCACCATTTAAAATCGCAGCTTGCAGAGGAGAGGCGCCTCGATACTTAGGCAACAATGACGCGTGTACGTTTAAACAACCCAATTTTGGCAATTCTAAAATAACCTTAGGTAAAATCAAACCATACGCCACCACCACCATGATATCGGCATTCAGCGCTGCTATTTCAGCTTGTTCCGCTTTGCCTTTTAATGATTTAGGTTGGTAAATAACTAATCCATGTTTTAACGCTGCTTCTTTAACGGCTGACAAAGCAAGTTTACGACCACGGCCTTTAGGACGGTCTGGCTGAGTATATACCGCGCAAACCTCATGGCCAGCATCTATTAATGCGTTTAATACGTATACGGAAAAATCAGGCGTACCGGCAAAAATTACTTTCATATGAAATCCTTAATCTTTTAGCTCATCGCGTTTAAATTTTTCAAGTTTTTTACGCGCTAAACTGCGTTTTAGTGGCGACAAAAGATCAATAAATACTTTACCATCAAGGTGATCAATCTCATGCTGAATACACATACCTAATAAGCCTTCAGCGTCTCTTTCAAATTCATTTCCCTGCCTGTCAATGGCGCTAAATTTAATCCATTGCGAACGTTGCACTGTTTCATACACACCCGGCAATGACAAACAGCCTTCTTGAGATTTTATCATTCCTCTACGATCTATGATTTTAGGATTAATCATAACCAGTTGATCACTTTCTTTTTTTTCATTATTCACGTCTATGACTGATAAGCGTAAGTTAACGCCTATTTGAGGCGCTGCTAAACCAATGCCATTCCCGTCATACATCGTTTCAAGCATGT
>CAWVYD010000287.1:0-1590 GCA_963934185.1 uncultured Legionellaceae bacterium
TCATGATTATCTCTGATTAAAATAGTTCAAAATTTAGCCGGAAATTATACCGTAACTAGGGCGCGTTGACAATTAATACCCTAATGCTTGAAAGCGTCTTTTTTGTCTTACTCCTTTTAAAAGCATGAAAACATGCTCAAGTTAAACCCATTAACTCTCCGCTGTTTTAATCCTTTTAAAAGGCATAAGTCTAAAACATACGCTTCCCCTCATTACGCTATCAACCATCAACGCGCCCTGGCGCATTTTGACAATGATACTGCGCGCGGTCATAGTCAATAACAATGTTAACCAAGAAAAAATAATATGCGCCGTATGTAATATAAAACTTAGCATTTAGCATTTAGCCACATCAACGCCCATTACCTGCTCCAACGCAGCACATGCAAAAGGTTGTTTAGTCTTCGATAACCGATGTGAAACAAAGCATCATGCAAAGAAGTAAATTGCTTCGCAATAGCAAAATACGTTCTAGCATTACCATTCAATCTATCGTGTAGAGGAAAATTAATACCATAAAAAAACAATGATATTGCTATCAGCATAGGTATAACAAGACAACAAAAAATGACTTTATTATCCCTTTTTTTAATCATATCCATATATTCTCTTCACTAAAAAAAAATCCCGAATCATATAAAAAATTCAGGATTTTAGGTTTAATAATGTTATTTTTTACCAAACATCGGGGCCTAATCTTTAACCAACAATGGAGTAACCCGCATCCACATAGATGGTTTGGCCTCTAATCATTTTTGCTTCTGGTAAGCATAATAAATAAAGTACGTCAGCAACGTCTTGCTCACATAAATCTTCATTCGATAATGAGTGCTTACGGTAGTCTTCTAATAAGTGTTCGCGATTCGGAAAATGCTTTAATGCATCGGTATCAATCACGCCGGCAGAAATGGTGTTAACGCTGATGTCATCTGGCGCTAGTTCTAAACTGAGCTGGCGAACAATGGCTTCTAATGCCGCTTTGGATGCACCAATAAAACCGTAATGAGGAATAGCGCGCGAAGCGCCAAGGCTCGACATAGCAACAATACGAGAACCGTTTGGCATAATGGGTTTCATCTGACGTGTAATTTCATTTAACGCCAACGCATTCGTTTCCATGCACCAACGCCAATGTTTCACGTTCATTTCCATGTTTGGTTTTAATACGCCACTGGCAGCATTACTCACAAAAACATCACATTTATCAAAATGTTCTTTGTAAATTCCTGCCATTTCAGCAATGGATTTTCGATCAGACACATTCACTTGCACCGCAAAAGATTTACGCCCCATTTGTTGAAGTTCTTCAACAATGGCATCCGCTTCATCCGAGCTATTAAAATAACCAATGGCAACATCACAACCATGCGATGCTAATTTAAGCGCCGATGCTTTACCGATGCCACGCGAGCCGCCGGTGATTAATGCCGATTTATTAAGTAATGGTAATTCAGTCATGTATATGCCTTAGAGAAATGAGATTGGTACGTTCCTGGTGGCAGATCCTACCATGGGGCTAAAGGAAAGTAATCTGGAACTCTTGTCCAATGCAAGATGAGCCTATAGATTAGGTTGATTCTAACGCAAATG
>CAWVYD010000288.1:0-1574 GCA_963934185.1 uncultured Legionellaceae bacterium
AATGTTGGGATCTTCTTTGGGATTGGTAACGTTAAAGAATGTTTCAATGAGTTTGCCATGTAAGATATCGATGGCTAAGTTTTGAGTGTTTTTATCGCGCGAATTTAGTTGGTACCATTGTTTGTTAACGTAGCAGCCAAATTCAGTATCAATGCTTGGCAAAAGGCCGTGTTTAATTTCTTTCACGTCAAAGTGCGTTTCAACCGCTGCCCAAAACTGTGTTAGCTCAGTATTGTTTGGCATTTTAACGATGCGATGGTAACCCAATATCTTAAGCGCTTCGCCTGGGAAAATAACGCTTAATACGTGAGGGGAAACGCTTTTAGGGTTTTGCTCATAGCGAGTCAATTGCGTTTGGCTGCGGTGATGTCCATCGGTGATGTAAATGGTTTTATCGTCTGAAAAAAAGTCTTGCAGTTTGGCTACCTTGATCGGTTCATCAATAAGAAATAAACGGTGTTGGTAATCTTGGTGGGATACGTCATAAAGCGGCGACAGATCAGCCATTTGCGCGGTTAAATGAGCGGCTAAGTTTACTTGTGCGTTGGTGCAAAGCATTACCGGGCTTATTTGGCAATTTAAGGCATTGCTCAGCGCGATGCGATCGTCCACTTTCGCTTTGCGAGTCAGCTCATGCTTCATCACTCGTTGGCTGTCTGCCAAACACAAAAGGCCGGTTTGTAATACATTTTTCCCTTCAATTTGATAAATCAAAAAACAAGCGTGCTCGTGCTTATGATAAAGCGATGTTTGTTTTTCTTTCAGTGCCGACAAGGCTGCTTGATATCCTTTTTCAATCATTTCAGGCTCAATGCTTTTATCAAACAAACCATCGGGCCGAGTCACGCTCATAATGCTGTTAGGTTTGTCGTTTAAGTAGGCTTGCACTTGCGCGTGGGTAACAATGTCATACGGTGGCGCAAAGAGTTCGTTAACGCTGTCATCATTGGCTAAAAAAGGCGTGAGTGCTTTTACTAATAAAGTCATTGGTCATCCCAAAATAATGAGTAGTATTTAAAAGATTACAGACCCAAACTCGCCTTTCCAAGGAGTTTGGGTCTGTTTGGCTAATGCGCTTCCTGCCAGTTATCGCCTGAATCCATAGCAATTTCTAATGGCACATCTAATTTAACCGCGTTTTCCATTAGGTCTTTTATTTGCGTTTGTGCCTGTTCTAAATCACCGTTTTTCACTTCAAACACCAATTCATCGTGCACTTGCATGATCATAGTCACATCAAGCGTGGTGCTTTGTTGCCAGGCGTAAACATCAATCATGGCTTGTTTGATGATGTCGGCGGCCGTGCCTTGCATAGGCGCGTTAATGGCGGTGCGTTCAGCGGCTTTGACTAACATTTTATTTTTAGCATTAATGTCGGGCAAATAAAGACGGCGACCGCTTAAGGTTTCAACAAAGCCCATGGCGTGCGCTTTCTTTTGTGTGTCGTCCATATAGGTTAAAACGCCAGGGTAGCGAGCAAAATATAAATCGATGTATTGCTGCGCTTGTGAGCGTGAAATATCAAGTTGTTTGGCTAAGCCAAAAGCAGACATGCCGTAAATTAAACCAAAATT
>CAWVYD010000289.1:0-1572 GCA_963934185.1 uncultured Legionellaceae bacterium
TAATTGTTTAAGGATTGTCAGATAGGTGTGCATGGTGCGTGAAAAGGAAATAACGCTGATATCACGTTCATTTGCCCAACTTTCAATATGCTCACGCAGTACACTTTTTCCTACACCAGGCGCGCCAATAACCACCGAAAACCCACCTTGTCCTGCATGGATTTTGATAATATCAATAATGTGCTTTTGCTGCGACATAGGCTTTAAATCTTGTCGGTTAAAAGGCTCTTTAGTGGTGGCAAAGATAGACTTAATCATCTGCTTTCTCCATTCGATTGTGTAAATGCATGACGCGTAGCATTAAAGTGCAAATCAAGCTTTGACGCTTCACCCATGCGTTTATCTTTGAAATAAACGATGAACTTATCGCGTTGACTTCGGCTATAACGCACTTGAATGGTTTTATTGCGTAAATCGACAGGGCATTCATATTTTTGGCTGTTAATAGAAAATACGTTGGTTTTACTGACCTTGCGGCTCTCTTCGATAAAGAAGATTTCCTCCGTCGTTTCATCGTCATATAAAAAGGTAAGTCGGGTATGGTCGAGGATAAATCTATCAAGGGGTTTCATTTGAATGCCACTGTGGTATTGACTGTTATAGTCATTTTCTATCCACTCATGGGCTTTATCGTTTATTTCCTCAAGGCTAGTGAAGTCTTTGTTCTCCACGAGAAACCGGTCTCTAAAGCCGCGAAAGAAACGTTCAATTTTACCTTTAGCTGCACCATCACGAATAGGCGCATGTGATAAATGAATTTCTAATCGTAAACAGGCTTGCAGTATTTCTTTTGAGCGATAATTACTGCCGTTATCAAAATATAACCGCTCAGGTTTACCGCGTTTAAACAGTGCCGTGCGAAAGGCATCACACATATTCACCGTGTTATCGGCATAGAAAAACTCACCATGGGTAATAAGGCGAGAGGCATCATCAATAAAAGCGATGAGAAAGGTTTTACGCCATTTGCCATCCGCTTGTTTGATACTTGGCCCATACATGGTGTCAGCTTGCCACAGCTCATTGGCAAACTGCATGGCAAAGGATTGTCTGAGCTTTTTACTTTGCTCAAGGTTGAGTAGCTCATTTATCCGTACCATGCGATAAAAAGAGGTTTGTGAGAGCTGAGAGCGTTGGAAATAGTTGCGTTTAAGTAGTTGACGATACAGCGCCATTTTAGGCACCGAGCCGTTTTTACATCGCCCTAACGTTGGCAGCACTTCATTAATAGCTTCACCCAGCTCATTAGGCTGAGTTTTACGGTAGGTATTTTTATCACGACGGGTTTTATTATCGAGCGTGGTAATACCGTGTTTTTTAAAACGGTATAGCCACGTGCTAATCGTTCGCCAGGTAAACTGGTAACTTTTATCGGTGCGACTATCAACAAAGGTACGTGTGGCGACACTTTGTATTCGCGCTCGAGTGCTATTACCGGGCGCATAATCAACCGCGCTTAATACCTGAAGCCGTATTTCAAGTGGGGGGATTTTACTCGTGTTTATCATTGTATTCTCCTGATTAAAAGTATTCAAAGAATAATCAATGACGTTAGCCAAAATCTACCTTTGA
>CAWVYD010000290.1:0-1571 GCA_963934185.1 uncultured Legionellaceae bacterium
CCTCGCTGAGAACGAGTAATCTACGCACTTCACTCCCAAAGCACAAGCACTTTCTGACATTACTTTCACTTTCCTGCTTTTGTGGTTAATGCCAACACCATTACGAAAAAAAAACGTCGTTATGGAATATTTTAAACCGACACTTTCCCCTATATAGTCCTCATGCTAATGTGAGGTTTCACTTACAAGGAATGTTTTACAAGGAGTAATCTATGAAAAATTTAATATTAACTGTGCTTTTAAGCGTAGGTATGGCAGGCAATGCCTTAGCAATTCAAAAAATTAATGATCCGGCATTAGCCATTCGCTGCCATACTACGGCTATGCAATTAAATGAGGCTTATAAAAAACAAGACTCAACCGTTTGCCAATACCTAGTGTCAGGAAATTTATTTGAAGCGGTAGGTCTTGCCATTACACACAATAAAGACTCCATTGCATCGATGTCTCTTACTGTTGAAATTAATCTACTTAATTATGCGAATGCAATGGAATGTAAAGGAACGAATGAAATCAGCACTGCTCTAATAGAAGCGGCTTCCATTCAAAAAGTGTTGAATACTGAATTAGCTTAGAAGGCTATGAGTGAAATGGTACCCATTCATCTTGTCTAATGGGTACCAAAGTAAATGATGCCGATATGAAATTTAAACGATTGTGATTTTAATGAAAGTTCATTTATAAAAAATGTACAATGTCCTGCTTGCACTTTTTCTTAAACTATCTTAATTTTAGCGAACTTTCGTTTACCTACTTGATAAACGTCCTGTGTACCAACATTAACGAGTAACTTAGGATCGATAATTTTTTCACCGTTAATTTTAACAGCGCCTTGCCGTATCATGCGCATGGCATCGGAAGTACTTGCTGTTAACCCTGCATCTTTTAAAACATTCGCAATACCTATTTGAGTTGCTTCGCTAAACGATAAACTAATTTCTGGCAGCTCGTCTGGGATGCCACCTTTTTTGAAACGTTGAATAAAATCTTGATGAGCCGCCTCTGCTTCGTCACTTGAATGAAACCGCTCAATGATTTCTTTAGCAAAGGCAATTTTGATATCCCGGGGGTTCGCACCATTGTCAACGTCATCTCGCAATACTTGAATGGCATCACTTGACTGAAAACTTAGTAAGTCAATGTAGCGCCACATCAATTCATCGGATAAAGACATAATTTTACCAAACATCTCATTTGGCGCTTCACTAATACCTATATAGTTGTTTAATGATTTAGACATTTTCTTAACGCCATCCAACCCTTCAATTAAATGGGTTGTCATTACTATCTGTGGTGTTTGCTTATATTGCTTTTGTAATTCTCGGCCCATTAATAAGTTAAATTTCTGATCCGTACCACCTAACTCAACGTCTGCTTTGAGTGCTACTGAATCAAAACCTTGAATCAATGGATACAAAAACTCATGAATGGCAATCGGTCGCCCTTCTTTATACCGCTTGCTAAAATCATCTCGTTCCAACATGCGCGCGACAGTACTCGTCGATGCCAAGGCAATTAAATCCGCTGCAGACTTTTTCCCTATCCACTCAGAATTAAAGACCACTCGTGTT
>CAWVYD010000291.1:0-1562 GCA_963934185.1 uncultured Legionellaceae bacterium
GTATACTGCCTCATATCAACAAACTCAACTGAGTTAACTATGAACCAACAATTAAACCAACTTTTCCAGGCAAAAAAACGTGCCCATTTCGCTAGAGACTATACTTATTTTGATGATTCTGAAATTAATAGCCTTAGTTCACCGAATTCGTTTGAAAACACCTGCTTTTTACTACCTCATTTAAGCGTGATTAAAGTAAGCGGTGAGGATGCTTTATCCTTTTTGCAAGGACAAATAACCGTTGACCTTAACAATGCCCCACTAGCGCCAATGGCATGCTATATGTCTCGCAAAGGTAGGATCATTAGTCTCTTTTATTTGGCTCGTGATAATAATGACTTTTATTTAATGATGCCATCGGATATTAGCGATGTATTTATTAAACAATTAAAAAAATACGTTTTCATGTCAAAAGTAAGCATTGATATAACTGATAGACTGGTTATTTCACTAACTAATGACTTAAGCAAAATGTTTAACAGCACTTTTTTAAAAAATGAGCCTCATACTTGCATTGAAAACCAAACATGGTATGCATTAGATGAAACGCAGCTAAGCGCATTACATGATGCCAATACGAAAAAACCTTTTACACTCATGGGTGATTGGGCGTGGCACAAACAACAACTGCTGAATAAAACCACCTCTATTTACCCTGAAACCATTGCCAAATTACTAGCACACGACATTGAATTACATACCACCAGCGCAATAGATTTTAAAAAAGGATGCTACATTGGCCAAGAAATTGTCGCGCGAATGCACTACAAGGCAAAACTTAATTACGAGCTTAACGTAATAAGCATTGGCAATGAGGTAGATGCCGTGCCAGGCAGTGACTTAATTATTGATGACGTGAAAAAAGGAATGGTTGTTGATGCTTTGTCTGACACACAAGGCAATCAATTAGTTTTACTCTGCTTACGAAAAAAACATAATGAAAAATGATACCATTGCTTAAATATAAGTTGAGCCCATCAAACATAATTGCGGAAACATTAGCCAGAGAATTTGATGCCTGGTTTTCAACAAAAACAGGTTATCCTGCCTTGGACAAACGGATTACCAGAACACTATCAAAGAAAAAATCATTATTGCTTTCGTTGATTTTCCCTTTTTTGCCTCTCCATAATAACCCCGTAGAACTCGGTACGCGTGTACAAGCACTCATGCGCGTTATTACCCTTCAGACCGTCAGTGATAATGGTACAAAAACAAAAGATACGTTCGCAACCATTGTCCAAACGATTAGAAAGCATCGTGTTAACATCTATCATTACGTTTACGATTGTCTGACCAAAAAATTCGAAATGACCACTCTGGCAAATTTGATTACTGAGAAATTCAGCTTAGAAAATTGACCTGCTTAAATCGATGTTTTTGTATTTACCCTGTGATATGGAGAGGATACAAAATTTTTTTAAAAAAAATCATTTCGTTATCTGCTGATGTTACCAATTCATGCCTAAGGGCTTGTTCGCCAGCATTTCAACATGGCTTGTACTCAAGGTCGCCATAGGGTAAGCGCAAAAATCAGCCGCATAAAAAGCACTGGCACGATG
>CAWVYD010000292.1:0-1549 GCA_963934185.1 uncultured Legionellaceae bacterium
CTGTTAATGTTGCGATGTCTTGCAACATTGCTTTACGACGATCACCAAAACCAGGCGCTTTAACCGCACATACTTTAACAATGCCACGCATGTTGTTAACAACTAATGTTGCAAGTGCTTCGCCTTCAATGTCTTCAGCGATGATAAGTAAAGGTCGACCTGCTTTAGCAACGTTCTCAAGCACAACAATCATGTCACGAATGTTTGTGATTTTTTTGTCTACTAATAAAACAAACGGACTCTCTAGCTCAGCAGTCATATTGTTTTGATTGTTGATGAAATAAGGAGATACATAACCGCGATCAAACTGCATGCCTTCAACAACGGTTAATTCATTTTCAAGACTGTTTCCATCTTCAACCGTAATGACGCCTTCTTTACCCACTTTTTCCATGGCTTCAGCAATGATGCTACCAATGGATGTATCACTGTTCGCTGAAATGGTTCCTACTTGTTCAATGGCTTTTCTGTCATTGCAAGGCTTAGACATTTTACCAAGTTGTTTTGTAATCACTTTAACTGCTTTATCAATTCCGCGCTTTAAGTCCATTGGGTTACGACCCGCAGCAACGGCTTTATGGCCTTCGACTAAGATAGCACGAGCTAATACAGTCGCTGTTGTTGTTCCATCACCCGCTAAATCAGATGTTTTAGAAGCAACTTCTTTAAGCATTTGTGCGCCCATGTTTTTGAATTTATTTTTAAATTCAATTTCTTTTGCAACAGAAACACCGTCTTTTGTGACCGTAGGTGCACCAAAAGATTTATCAAGTACAACGTTACGCCCCTTAGGACCCATCGTAACTTGAACGGCATCAGCCAACGCATTTACACCAGCAAGCAACTGATGACGAGCATCATCACCAAATTTCAATTCTTTAGACATCTTTAATATCCTCTATTAATCAATTAATTACGTATTTATTTTTCAATCACACCAAAAAGATCGTCTTCTTTCATCACAATCACTTCTTGCCCGTCTACTTTAACTTCTGTACCGGCATATTTACCAAATAAAACAACGTCACCCACTTGAATGTCTAACGCCCGTACGTCACCATTATCTAAAGTTTTACCAGGGCCTATGGCTAACACTTCACCTTGGCTTGGTTTTTCAGTTGCGCTATCAGGGATCACGATACCACCAGCAGTAGTACGTTCTTCTTCTAAACGACGAACGACTAATCTATCGTGCAAAGGACGAATTTTACTCATTACAGATACTCTCCTACTTTAAAATTAAGTAACGTCAACTTGTTGCTTATTGGGCACATAGTAAAGCACCCGCTTACAAGTTACTAAATACACATGTGGGGTTAAAACGTAAACATTCAAGTAATCAAAGCAAAAAAATAAAGAATATGGCATAATTGAAACACTTAACATTTTTAGAATTCATTAATGCCATGAAAAAAAACACTCTATTTATTGCTCTCAATCTATTTACCCTGCTTTTAATAGGTAATATGAGTGTTCATGCTGCACCATCGCCTGAAAATACAACCTTTCAATTAAACGTTAAAGTAACCGAACCTAATACGCTGTTGCT